>SYKE01000129.1 GCA_005798285.1 Actinomycetota bacterium | reverse complement strand
GCGGCGGCGGCCTGGGCGGCTTCGGCGGCGGCGGCGGGCTGGGTGGCGGCGGCTTCGGCGGCGGCCGGTTCTAGGTAGCGAGCCCTCGGACGGCGCCCTCTGCTTCAGAGACCGCCGGACGGTGAAATGGGGATCCCCTTCACGGAGATCCCCATGTTTTGCGGGTCGGTATCAGTTCTGTGTTGTCTGGATGGCGTAGAAGAGCCGTTCCGGCGTTATCGGTAGGTCATTGACCCAGGCGCCGGTTGCGTCGTGGACCGCCCCCTGCAGCGCGGCCAAGGTCGGCACGATAACGGGCTCTCCGATGCCCTTGACGCCGAACGGCCCATTCTCGCTCGGTACCTCCACCCACGTGCTGGTGATCAGCGGCGCGTCTTGCGGAGTGAGGAGACGGTAGTCGGAGAGGTGGTTGTTCACGTTCCGTCCACCCCGAATCTGCATCTCTTCCATCCAACCCCAGGCCAGGCCCTGGATGGCGCCACCTTCCATCTGCCCTTCGACCTCGAAGGGATTGATCGCGAGGCCCACATCCAACGAACCGTGGAGCTCCAGCGCCTCCAGCACTCCCGTATCGGGTTCCACGCGCACCTTGACGATCTGTGCGGAGATCACCGGATGGCTTGGCTCGCTGGCAAAGGTGCCGGTTCCGATGAGCGGACCGCCCGTCGTGCGAAGCGCCATCTGGGCCAGTTCCGCCAGGGTGGACTGGTTCTCGGCGTCGTTGATGTCGCGAACGATCGCCGTCGTCTTGCCCTGGTCGTTCGTGGAGATGCACGTCTCCAGGTTGGCGCGATCCGTCTCCAGGTGTGTGGCCGCGAGATCGAGGAGGCGGTCTCTCAGATCCTCGGCGGCACGCTTTACCGCGTTCCCCATCGAGAACAGCACAACGCTGCCACCGGACCCAGTGGCGTACGGCGCGCTGTCGGTGTCACCACGCACGACACGAACCGTGTCGAACGGAACACCCACCACCTCCGCGGCAATCTGTGCGAATCCGGTGTCGGTGCCGGTGATGTCCATGGCGCCCGAGAAGACCTTGAGCGTTCCGTCTTCCCCCAGGGAACAGATGGCGCTGCCGGGACCCGCGCCGTTGGTCCACTCGCCAACCGCCACACCCCAGCCTTCGTTCTCGCCTCGTGTCCGAGTGCTCCACCCGGCGCGTTCAGCGACAGCGAGAAGGGTCTGTTTGAACGCCACCCGGGTCAGCGGCTTCCGGTCGTTCGGCCGCTGGTCGCCATCCTCCACCATGTTCATCAGTCGGAACTCGATGGGATCCATTCCGATGGCGGCCGCACAGTGATTCAGATTGGACTCGGATGCCATCGAGCCCTGGGGCGCCCCGGGAGCCCGGTACGCCGAGGTGCCCGGCTTGTTGGTGTAAACACCGTACGCGTCGTACCGAATGTTGGGGCAGCGGTACACCCCGATGATTCGACCTGTGGCGTGAATGCTGGCGCCGGGCACGTGGCCGCAGTCCCACAGGCCCACGGCCTGACGCGCCGTGACGGCGCCGTCATTCTTCACGCCGGTCTTCACCCAGATGGTGGCGCCCGGGGCCGGACGACCGTCGGTCATCTCCTCTTCGCGGGTGAAGACGATCTTCACCGGTCGGCCCGTCAACTGCGCGAGAAGCACGGCGTAGGGGTGAACCAGAGCTCCGAACTTGCCGCCAAAGCCGCCGCCGATCGTCTGACCGATCACGTTGATGTTGCTCTGAGGGATGCCGAGGCTGCTGGAAATGCCGCTTCGAATCGCGAAGATGCTCTGCGTGCTGGTCCAAACCGTAACTTTGCCGCTGGGATCAATCTTTGCCAGACAGGCGTGCGGCTCGATGTAGGTCTGATGCACACGAGGGATGCGGTACACGTCTTCGAGGATGTGATCCGCCTCGGCAAATCCCGCTTCGATGTCACCGGCGCTGAAGTGTGCTTCCTGAGCGATGTTTTTCCACTCACTCAGTCCGGCCCACGGGCTCCCGCCGATCGCCGCCACGGTTTTGGCATCCTCCCGCAGGCTTGGGGCTTCGGGATGGATGCCCTGCTCCTCAGTGTCGACGGGCGTCAGAAGTTCGTACTCGACCTCGATGGCCTCAACGGCATCCTGCGCGATTTCGGAAGAGATGGCGCAAACCGCGGCGATCTTTTCACCCTGGTAACGCACCACATCGGTCGCGAAGAGGCTCTGGGAGAGTCGGAAACCGTGAACCGTGTCGACTGTCTCCTGGGTCGCACTCCCCCCGAGGGTGTCCTGGGTCACGATCCGGACGACCCCCGGGATCTGCTCTGCTCTGCTGGTGTCGATCCGCTTGATCCGTGCGTGCCCGTGGGGACTGTGGAGGAAGCGGGCCCAGAGCTGCCCGGGAAGATTGACATCCGCGGCGTACCGCGCGGTTCCCGTGACCTTGTCGATCGCGTCGACACGAGGCACGGACTTACCAAGAACCGAGTATCCCGTTTCGGGGTGCGAAGCTGTCATCGTCATGGACGGACGATCTCCAAACCGCAAGGCTCGTCGGAGCTGCGGTGATTCGGAAGGGTTAAAAAACGTGGGGCCGCCTGAAGTCGGAGACCTGACCCCTTCATTTCGCGGCTGCGAGGCGCAATCCCTACCCGCCCGCCAGGGGTTCGAAGAGCCCGAGCACCGCTCCCGCCGGAATCACGGAGCCAAGGTCGGCCTCTACATCGTTGAGGACCGCCACGATCGGGCCCTCGTGCTCGCCGATGGGAATGCCGAGACGAAGAATGAGCTGGAGAATCGTAGTACCGGATGGGATGGAGTGCGGAAACGATCGGCGGCTCTGGATGCCCGCCGGAGCGTACTGCCTCAATTCTCCGAATAACCGGACGGTGATGGAGATCTCATTCATCTCGAGAATCAATTTCGGTGCGCCAGGCCGGCTCGACCATGGCCAGAAGGCACAGTTCCGAGTCGCCGGTATTCTCAAGCCACTGGATGGATCCCGCCGGGATGACGACGGTGTCCCCCGTGGCGACCGGACGACTGTCTTCATCGATGTGCATTCGGCCCTCGCCGGAAAGGATGTAGTAAATCTCCATCGAGCCTTCGAGATGGTGCCGCGCCGATGCCGCCCCAACGGGCAGAGATGCATGGGCGAGGCTGAACGAGATCGGAAGCGCATCAATGAGCGGGTTGAACAGCTCTCTCAGCGCGGTGTCGTCGTTCGCTCGGATGAGAGTCCTGGATTCGAGGGTACGGACGATCACTGGACTCCCCGCACGGCTTCTTCGAACTGCGGGTTGTCGCCCTCGGCCTTCAAGAGAATGAGCTGGTTGGTGGGGGTGTTCCACTTGACGGCGATGAACACCGAGGTCTTCCCCTGGGAGAACTGAACCGATGCCTGATCCACGCGTTCACGCTGCTTGAGTTCCTTCCACTTCCGGGCGGCAAAGTGTTTCCGGTAGAAGGGGAAGATTTTCTCTTCGTCGTCCGTGGTCTGGAGGACGGCGATGTCGACATTCAGGTCTTTGGCTCCCCGAGCGATCTTTCGCCCCACGGCTACCGCAGCCAGCGCCACGCGAGTCGCGTTCGTATCCAGTTGGGCTGCCGGGTAGAGCGGGACGTCGGGTCCGAGTTGCTTCTTCACCGAAGCCGCATCGACGGGACCGACTTGCTTCATGGCGTCGCCGATTGTCCTCGCCGCGAAGATACCGCCCACGATCGAGACGAGGATGACGACGCCGAGACACCCGCCGCAGCCGGTGAGCATCCAGAACCACCAGGGACGACCGGTGCGAGGCGGGGGAGTCGGGGGAATCTGCTGCATCTGAGACCTCGCCGTTTCAGGGCGCCTGGATCGACCTTCGTCGACGCCCTCGTGCTAAAGTGGGCAGTCGGTCGGAGGTGTGGATTGTTGGAGGAGACGAGTTGAAGTTCGCGCTGACCTATCATATCGAAGGCCCTCGCAGCCGTCCCTCCCTCGAGATTCTCAACGAGATTTCCGAGCAGGTGATACTTGCAGACCAGCTCGGGTTTCAGTTCGCCTGGTTCGCGGAACATCACTCTCACATTCATCTGGGTCATCTGCCCTGTCCACTATTGTTCGCTCTCCATCTCGCGGGGAAGACCCGGCAGATTCATCTCGGAACCGCTGTAATCTGCCTGAACATGCACCGTGCGGTGGAGGTGGCGGAAGAGGTTGCCGTCGCCGACCTGTTGACGGGCGGCCGGATCAGTCCCGGTTTCGGCAGTGGGAGCACCGCCGAGGAACTGGCGCTCTACGGCCTGCCGACCGCAGTGGCCGCCGAAGCCCGACACCGCGCTTTTGAGGAGTCGCTGGCCACCCTCCGCCGGGTGTGGGCCGGAGAAGGTCCCCGCAGCGCCGAGAAGCCGTGCTACGAATCGCCGCTGCCGCTCGCACTGCCGGATCTGCACCGCAGAAGCTGGGTTGCCGCCAACAGCCTGGAGGCGGCTGCGATCGCCGGAGCCGGAGGGCACAACATCATGTACTCCTTTCTGCGGACGCCCGAGCACTATGAAGCGCTGACGGCCGCCTACCTTGCTGCCGGCGGTAACCTGTCGATCGCCGCCAACCGGCCTGTCCACGTCGCTGAGACGGATGAACAGGCGTGGATCGAAGCCGAGCCGGCACTCAGGATTCTGTGGTCGCGATTCGTGGAGGAAGGCAAGATCCCCCGGGATCGCCCGGAGCCCGAGGTCTTCGATCTCACGAACACGCCCGGCCAGTTCGTGGTGGGGAGTCCCGCCACCGTGACACGGTTCATTCTCGATCTGCGCCAGCGGGTTCCGTTCGACGTCTTCAACTTCGAGCCGCGCTGGGAGGGGTTAACCCCCAGCCGGATTCACCAGTCGCTCCACCTAATCGCTGATGAGGTGATGCCGGCACTGCAATCGGTGTGACTGCGGAACACCCCCATCACACGTCTCGATCGGCAACGAGACTGAGTCGCTCCCAAAAGTGCGCAAATGATGGAGACCGTTCTTGAGCCCGCGTCGGGTCAAACCGGGGCGCCAGTCGCCGGGCAGTTTCCAGCTTGTTCAATGTCGAACTGCCCGTCTCGCTCCGCGATAGTTCCAAAAGAACTGAGCGCGGATTCAACTCGCCGGTGTCCGACGGCGCGGAGTAGGCTGAGTGTTTGAAGACTGCTCTGATGGCGAGTTCGTCCGCGAGGTACCAGGCTTCCAGTCCCCTCACCGCCACGCAGATGAATGAGAACCGGCTCTGAACCGGGGTCCGCGCTTCAGCCTGAACTACAGGATCAAACTCCTGGATCACCTGGGCCGGACAGCGGTATCCCTTCCGCAAGGACGTATCGAAGTCCAGGATCAAGAATGCCGCCTGGTACCGGTAGCTGCGGAATGCCTCGATTAAACTCGGTGCGTCGCGGATGACTCGTTGAACACTGCCCATAGCCCGTATGTCAAACCGTGATGGAGCAAAGTGCTTGTGAAGCACCTTGTCCCAGAACGCCTTGTCGGAAGGTCCCTCAACTCCGATGCCGATGGTCGGCATCAGGGAGTAGCTCCCAGAACGCCTTGCATCCAGAGATCGCCGAGTTCAAAGTGCTGGCGGAACTCTTCGATGTTCTTGACGGAGTTGGCACAACTCATTCGAGTAGCCCCGTTTACCTTGTCGGAGAGAATCAACTCCGTTGCATCCAGGTGATTCAGGAACGAAGGGTCGTGAGTGGTGGCCAGAATCTGGCAGGTCTCCGAGGCTTTCCTGAGGATGCCGACGAGATGTCCGGCGAGATGAGGATGGACTCCGTTTTCCGGCTCCTCAATCGCAATCAGGGTCGCCTGGGTCGATGTCCAATGGGCTATTACCATCAGTGCGATCAATCGAATGGTTCCGTCCGATACCGAGTCCGGATTCAGTCCACCCTGGAGCCCGTGCTCTAGTGGTCTGTCAGGGCGGAGTTGATTCTTCACCGGAGCCTCGGACGAAGATGTGATTCACTTGGTGTGGAGGTAATCCCTGTGCCCAAGAAATACCGCGTGACGCTCACACCAGACGAACGCGAGCAGTTGTCCGCT
>SYKE01000128.1 GCA_005798285.1 Actinomycetota bacterium | reverse complement strand
GATCTCTTGCAATACGCATAGAGACGACCGCGGTTCCAAGGGAATAACATCCATTTCGACTCAACTTATAGCCAGTTACCCATCACTTGAATCGCACCCGTCTCCAACCCGGTAGGAGCACGGCTGCTGACTGATCAGTCAGCACCGGGGGCCCGTCATCCTGGTGCCACCGGTACCGTGATCCGTCATATGGCAAGGACTTGAATTCCAGGGCTTCGACGAGAAGCAGCACCTCGCAGCCTTGAATCTCAAACAAGCGAGCAGTGGACTTGAGTACATCCTCACGTACTTTGCTCCACCTCCGTTCCCCCGTACTGCGAATGGCGCGCCTGAGCATCGCATCAAGTCCCTCGAACCGTTGCCAGGCGACCCTCAGGCGCTGCCGCACATCGTCTCGATCCTGACTCGCCTTCTCAATGATCGTGCGCTGTTCGCTCTGTGCCCGTTCGGCCGTGGCACGTAATCTCTTGTTGTCATCCTCAAGGTGTGAAAGCTTGCTTCGCAACCGCTCGCACTCTCGTCGGAGCGAATTGCCATCGTCGATCGCCGCTGCTAATTGCGCGTCGAGGAGTAAGCGAACACCCGTGACTCCACTCTCGGTAGCTGCCAGAGTCTGCTCTAATGAGGCGAGGTGCAACTCGGCAGCCAATTTCCGGCAAAGATCAACCTGATGTGCCTGGAGCAAAGCCTCTACGACTGCCTTGATTTCTGCACTCGTCGGTTGGCTCGGTTGCCTTCCGGTTGCTGGTGATGTCGGCTGCTTCGAAACGCTTCCCCGCTGTTTAAGGTCCTGAACCGTTGTCCCTATGAAGGTCAATTGACTATGGAAACACTGCAACATTTCCACAATCGTTTGCGAGCCGTTGCCATCAAGTGCGGACTTCACATCGCTGCTCCGAGGATGTGGTTGCTTGGAACCACGCGTGTCCCACTCCTTATTGACGGCATCAGTGCATGGCTCGAATGGAGTCAGAACTCGAATGATGCTGTCAAGCTTGGCCCCAAGTGATTCCAAGCACACCGACGCGCTGAAACTGCAGTCCTCCGAGGGATCGGAGTCTGCGGTGCTCGGAACGGGACAGACCGCTTCGGGTTTTCCGACGTCACTTTTAGCAGTGGTACGTGGTGTGCGGCTTGACTTCGACTTCTTATTGTCTTCAAACATCATTGCCTCAAGCTTCGTCGATGAACAGTACGGCCCGACTAGAGGTAATCACCATAACTGCGAAGTAATTCTTCGACAACGTTTCGATCGAACACGAGGATGCCCGTTTCGTTGGTCTCTGGGATCGACAGCCAATTGAAGCTCGAAACCACGGCCCATTCACTATCGCAGATGAGAATCTTGCTGTGTTCCCCGTGTCGTGAGGCTGCCTCCAATGTGACTCGGTGGAACTTGAGCATCCCAGTCGTTCGTCCAAGTGCACGGTGCGTCTCCCAGATTCGTCGATCCTCATGTGAAGTATCATCGAATCCATTCTCAATCGGCATCCCATGGACGATTGTCACGTTCACGCTCCGCTTCAACGTGAGCCGCAATTGTTCGAGAAAGTGGGGTTCTCTCAATCGTGCCCGCACAAAGGGAGTGACAATCAATATGCGCTCACGCGCTTCTTCAAGAGCCTGGAACAGGACATGCTCGTGCATCCTTCGCCCCGGGACCACTTGCGGTCCCCGTGTCTTGGTTCCTACGGACGTAGCCTTGGTGCTTTCAGTTGCGGTTGGCACCGGCGTATGGTCGGGAAGAAACTGATGGGGTAGTTCGACAGGTACTGCTTCCAGTTCTGTTCCGATGGAAGCCTCCAGTGATGTCAGTCCTGATGTCAGAGTCTCTAAGTGCGCCACACCGCGGCGCGCAGCGAATGGAGTACCTGCTAGTCGACTCCCGCCCTCGACAATCAAGTCAAGAAGCACTTCTTCCAGGGCATTCACCCGTGCGAAGTCACAGTAGACCCGGACCCCCCAGGAGAGACTCAAGCTCTCCTGGACAAGCATCGCAACACAGAGGACGTAAACAACTTGGTCATCCTCGGGGTAGCTTCCCCCTAACACGGGGACGGCGGAATCCAAGGTATCCAATCTTAGCAAACGGCATCCCTTTGGTAATGGGACGGAGAAGTCTGTTGCTACGTCCAAATAGCGGCAGGACAACGTCTCTTCCAGGGGGGTTGATGCGGCCGAGAGAAGTCGATTCTGTTCAGCCCGGTAAACGGTTCCGTCTGGGGAATCGATCTCGGTGACCACACCCATCTGCTGCAAGAGGTTGAGCTTGTCCTGGAGCCCTGGGATGCACCAGCACAAGCGCTGATCCAAGTCGCTGTGACGCCGGTACCCAGCCTGAATGGAGTCCACGATGCGCTTGAGGTCCGGATCAATACCGGGAGCACAACGCTGGCGCACCGGCCAATAGAGAGCGGTGGCGGTGATGTCTACCGGCCTGCTACTGAGGGCTTGTTCTCGCTTCCTCATGCCTTCGACCATCTCGGTATGGTGCATCGATCGCCGCTTCACACTGTCACGAGGAGGCATCATTGCACATTGCCGTTTGACATGGGTTATCGGACCCTCCGTGTGATAGTTGGTCCAGCAACACGGCGCCGCGCCGGCCGGGCGGGATCCCCCCGAGTTGGGGATGGGCACCACCGCCTGTGTGGTCATCTCGTCGGAGCAAATGGAAGGGTGCTACTGTGGTTCGTTCTGGATCCTTGGATACTGGACCAAAGGTCGATAGGCGGACGGCGACGTCTGACGCGTGATTGAAGTGCGATTGAGGTCGGAGTGTCGCTGGCCGAAGTGATAATCTTGACATCTCGAACGGCGGAAGGCAGATCACTATGTTGCCCGCCGTGTGGCGACGGGAGACCGCCGC
Organism: Actinomycetota bacterium; assembly: GCA_005798285.1. GTDB lineage: Bacteria > Armatimonadota > SYMT01 > SYMT01 > SYMT01 > F1-80-MAGs030. The sequence continues at coordinate 11,860 of SYKE01000128.1, read as the reverse complement.
CCGAGGCTGACTCCGGTTGACTTCCGGCCAGTTGGAGGTGTTGCAAACGTTGGCTTTCAGCATTTCAGGGTGGTGCCCGATTGACAGGTCCTTCGTTCGAGGTCTAGTGGTTCGGGTCCTGCATAGTGCACAAGATTGAGTGCCCGTTGGGCAGTGCCTCAACACCGATCGGGCGTAGAACTCGCACGGATCAAGCTCGTTACCGTCGGGTGACGGGGGTGAACTTCTGGACGCGGATGCCGTAGACATCGCCGACATACAGGTTCCCGGAGGCGTCTTCGGCGATGCAGTGGGCGCCGCGGCATTCGCCGAGGGCGGTTTTGTTCGCGGCGCCGAGCGGGACCGCCCACGTTTGGTGAACTCGTCCCTTCGTGTCGAAGCGGACGAAGAGCTGGTCCTTGAATTCAGGCGCCTTGCCGTTGCGGACCCACCAGTGTGGGCTGGAGCCGCACACCCACAGACGCTCCTCACCGCCGCGCTTGCTGAACGAGAGGCCCCAGGGCATCATCACGCCGGACCACACATCGAGACTTTTCCCGTTCCGGTCGAACACCTGAATCCGGCCGCTGTTGCGGTCGGCCACATAAAGGCGCTCGCGGCTGTCGACGGCGATGGCGTGGGGGAGCACGAACTGGTTGGGCCGCGTGCCGTAACCGCCCCACGAGCGAACGAACTTGCCCTCGGGGCTGAAGTGCACGATGCGGCGGTTGAAGTAGCCGTCGGTGACGAAGATGGTGCCGTCCTTCAGCACCGCAATGTCGGTTGGGCCGTTCAGATGGGTTTCGTCCTCGCCCGGTTCGTTCCACTTGCCGAGCGTGAGAAGCACGCCGCCGTCGCGGGTGTGCTTGCGGACCACATGCGCCCGAAAGTCAGTGGTCCACACGAAGCCCTGGGGATCGATGCGGATATGGTGAGGGCTGTTGAACTGTCCCTTGCCCCAGCTTCGAACGAACGTGCCGTCCGGTTTGTAGACCTGCACCGGGTCCGTTCCGCGATTGAAGATCCAGATGTCGCCGCCGGCGTCGATGGTGAGGCCGGTCACGTCCTTGAACTCGCCGATGTGCGCGGGCCGGCTGGGCCAATCGGGAGAGGCGTCGTACTCGGTGGTGAGCTCCTCCTGGGCGAAATTCGGATAAGACTTCGGCGCCGGGCGGACGCCTTGAGAGATCGCCGGCGCCGAGGCGCCGAGAAGCGACAGGGCCGAACCGAGCGTGAGTGCGAGGAGGGTGGGTCGAGTGGGGTACAAGGGTGTGACTCCGGTCAAGAGGCGCAAAGGATTTACACCCCGGCCGCCGAAATCCCTTGACAGGTTTCCGGCGCTCGAGGCCGGAGCCCGCCCGTCCGTCTCATGGTAACCATGCGCCCCACTACTACTCGGCTCCTCAGCTCCCTGTGGGCATTGCCCCTCCTTCTCGCAACAAGCGTACCGGCCGTTGCCGAGGACTGGCCCCAGTTTCGCGGCGTCAACGGCTCGGCGGTCTCGCCAAGCAAGGGCCTACCGTCGCGTTTCTCCAGTAAGGAGGGCGTGAAGTGGAAGGCGCCGCTGGGAGAGGGGGTGTCGTGCCCCATCGTCGTCGGCGGGCGGGTTTTCTCCACAGGGATGTCTGGGGCCCAGCGATTTGCGGTTTATGCGCACGACGCGAATACCGGCAAGCTGCTCTGGAAGCGGGAGTATCCGCTCACGGGCGCGCTGCCGCGAATCACGCCGCCGAACAGTCACGCCGCCTCCACCCCTGCCAGCGACGGCAAGCGGCTCTACCTCTACTTCAGCACCATCGGACTCGCCGCAGTCGACTGCGCCACCGGCCGCGACCTCTGGCGTCTGCCGCTCCCGAAGCCGGCCTACCTCATGGATTGGGGCGCCGCTGTTTCGCCGATCGTCTACAAGGGCCTGGTCTACTTCTGTCAGGACGATGACCTGAACCCCTATCTGATGGCCGTCGACGGCGTCACGGGGAAGGTCAAGTGGCGGGTGAGCCGGCCGGACATGCTGGCGGGGTATTCCCTGCCGGTGCTCTGCGAGGCAGGGGGCCGCACCGATCTCGTGGTGGCGGGCACCGGCAAGCTCAAGGGCTATGACCCGGCGACCGGCAAGGAGTTGTGGACCTGCAACACGCTGCTTCGAACGATCATGACCAGCCCGGTGGTCAAGGACGGCGTGATCTACATCGCGGTCCAGAGCTACGGAGACGCCAAGCGAACCCTCAAATTCGCCCTGATGGAGTGGCTCGACACCAATCAGGACAAGAAGCTCGCCCGCACCGAGATGCCCAAGGAGTTCCTGGAGAAGTTCGACCTCTCCGACAAGAACAAGGACGGCTTCATCCTGGATAACGAGTTGGATACGGCATTTCAGCATCCCGACAACATGGTGGGCGGCGGCAACATGGTCCAGGCCATCAAAGGTGGGGGCTCCGGGGATGTCACACGGACGCACGTTCTCTGGAACGTCACCACTCGGGCGCCCAGCAACCTCTCCTCACCGATCCTCGTGAGCGGTCGGGTCCATGTCGTGAAGGCCGGCGGGCTGTCGAGTTGTCTGGGTGCGGCGGACGGCAAGATGCTCTGGGAGATGACCCGGATGGGCAATCTCGGCGACTACTTCGCTTCTCCGGTAGCGGCCGATGGCAAGATCTACATCTGCGGCAAGAACGGCTTCGTCGTGGTGCTGGAAGACTCGCCCGAGATGAAGGTGGTGGCTCGAAACGACATGGGTGGGGAACTCATCGCCTCTCCCGCGATTGCCAACGGACGGCTGTACATCCGAACTCGCGACACTCTGTATTGCATCGGCGCAGGCCCCGGCCTTGCGTCCGCGGGAGGTCGTTGATGAAGCGCTCCGGAGCATTGATGCTGCTGGCTTCCGCGTGGGTCGCGGTGTCGGTGGCGTCCACCGTTCCCGCGGCGCCCGCCGAGCCGATCGCCGTGGTGGTGGGCGCCCACGCGCCGCCCATCGAGCAGTTGGCGGCCCGGGAGTGCGCTCAGATCCTGGGAAAACTGTTCGGCGTGCCGGCGGCCGTGTCCGCGCGCGTCCCCACCCACACGAAGCGGGTGGTGCTGGTCGGCAGCCCGGCGACCAATGGGTTTGTGAAGCAGTCCGCCGGCGCCGCGTGGCCGAAACTCACGGATCAGGGGCATGTGGTCCGAAGCTCAAAACTCGCCGGCAAGGACGTGCTGGTGGTGGGCGGAGGGAGCCCGCAGGCGACGCTCTGGTCGGTGTATGAGCTCGGCTACCAGTTCGGCGTGCGCTACCTGCTCTACGGCGACGCCTACCCGATGGAGCGGCCGGCCTTCCGTCTTACCGGCTTCAACGTAAAGCTGGAGCCGACCCTTCGCCTCCGCTCGTGGCGGACGCTGAACGACTTCGCAATCGGCACGGAGTCGTGGGGATTGGCCGACCAGAAGAAGCTGCTTCGACAGCTCGCCAAGCTGAAGTACAACCGCGTGTTGATGTCGGTCTACCCGTGGCAGCCGTACGTGGATTTCGAGTACGGCGGCGTGAAGAAACAGACCGGGGTGCTCTGGTATGGCCATCGCTACCCGCTGGACGGCGATACGCCGGGTCGGACGGCCCTGAAGGATCTCTCCGAGTTCGGCAATCCCGACTTTGCCCGTGCCGCCACATACGCCGATCGCGTTCGCGCAGGCGTCGGGCTGGCGAAGGGGATCCTCGACGAAGCTCATCGACTCGGGATGACCGCGGCGCTGACCTTCTCGCCGCTCGAGTTTCCGAAGGAATTCGCCGCGGTGCTGCCGGGCAGCCGGCCTTCACCAGCGCCGGAGCCGCTCGCGATCGGTCCGGGCGCCGGGCAGTCGCTGAATGATCCGAAGCTCCTGGGCCTGGCCGCCGCACAGCTCAACGCGTACGCCAACACCTACCCGGGCATCGACGCTATCTACCTCTCGCTTCCGGAGTTCCCCGATTGGGTGGAGCAAGGGCCGGCGGCGTGGAAACTGCTGGATCAGGGCGGGAAGCTGGGCGGCGACGCGGGTTACCAGGCCGTGCTCCGGGCAGCCCGCACCCGCTCCACGGTGGCCTCGGGAGAACGCGGCGTGCGTTCTGTCAACGGAAACCTCGCCGTGCTGGCGTTCGTGCACAAGCTGCGCGACAACAGCGTGCTGGCCCTCCCAGGCATGGGTCGGAAGGAGGTCGGTCTGGTGGGGGTGGACGCCGCGCTGCTCTCGCAGCTCGACGCGGTGACCCCAGCGGGATGGTCGGCGCTGCATTTCGTAGACTACACCGCGCCGCGTGTCGCCGCACAGGAGGCAGTGCTGCAGAGCGTCCCGGCCTCGAAGGTGAGGAGCAGCCTGATCCTGACGCTGGCCGACGACAATATGGGCGTGCTGCCGCAGATGACCCGGGCGGCGCTGCAGAAGCTCGTGGCCCGACTCTCGGAAAACTCCTGGGAAGGGTTCTCGACCCGCTACTGGATGCCGGGCGACCTGAGTCCCGCAGCCCACTTCCTCTCCAGAAACTCGTTCGGCGCGGCGCTCACCCCGCAGAAGGCGCTGGAGGAACTGGCGACTCCGATGTGCGGTGCGGGCGTCGCACTCGCGCTGGAAAAGGGCTTCGCACAGATTGAGGAAGCGACGCTCTTGATGGATCAGAACGATCTCGGCTTCTCATTCCCGGTGCCCGGCATGCTGATGAAGCACTATCGAAATCAGCCCGTGCCGGAGTGGTGGGCCCGGGTGAGAGATCTCTTCGGCGGCGCAAGCGGAGAGATGTACCGGGCCAACACCCGTTCGCGGGGTGGCGAGCGAGACTTCACGCTCTACTACGCCAAACGCCTGGACTTCGCGCTGTTCTACATGAATGCGGTCGAAGCAGTCCGGCTGGCGGGAATCGCGAAGGCGAAGGGGGACCGCACCGCGCAGAAGGAGCAGCTTGAAAAGGCCGAGGAAGCGCTCTACACCGCCAGCAATACCCTGGCCGAGGTGGCGAGAGACCAGAGCGATCGGGGCGTCCTCGCGATCCTGGATGCCTACGCTTTCCGCCCGCTCCGCAAGGAACTCGCGTCCCTCGCGGGGGGCGCCCGATGAGCAGCACCGAACCGCTGGTCTACCTCCGGGGCAAGCTGACGCCCGCCTCACAGGCTTCTCTGGCGATCTATGATGCGGGCATCGTGCTTGGGGCCACGGTGACCGACCTGGTTCGTACCTTCCACGGCGAGCTCTGGCGCCTCGAAGAGCATGTGCGACGGTTCTACCGGGCGTTGAAGTACACCCGGATCCCCGTCGAAGTGACGCAGGCCGATTGGATGGAGATCTCTCACGAACTGGTGAGGCACAACAGGGCCCTGCTCCATCCCGAAGATGAGCTCTGTCTCGTGTACTTCGCCACGCCGGGCGAGCTACCCGTCTACGCGGGGGCGGCCGGCGCGGCGAAGGGCGGCGGACCCACTCTGTGCGCTCACACCTTTCCGCTTCCCTTCGAGCTGTGGACCGAGAAGTTCGAGACGGGACAGCACCTGATCACGCCGTCGATCCGTCACGTGCCCCCGCAGTGCTACGACCCGAAGATGAAGTATCGCAGCCGGATGCACTACTACCTCGCCGATCACGAGGCGCGGCTGGTGGACCCCGCCGCGTCCGCGCTGCTGCTCGATCTGGACGGCAACGTGACCGAGACTTCGGGCGCGAACTTTCTGATCGTGAGTGAAGGAACGATCATTTCCCCGACCCTGCGGAACACCCTCCCCGGGGTGAGCCGGCAGATGATCCGAGAGTTGTGCGCCGGCCTGGGACTCCCGTTCGTGGAGCGAGACTTCCAGGTCTTCGACGTTCTCAACGCCGACGAGGCGTTCACGGCGAGCACTCCCTACTGCATCTTGCCGGTCACGAAGGTGAACGGTCTCCCGATCGGCGATGGGACAGTAGGCCCCATCTTTCGACTCCTGCTGGAGCGCTGGAGCGCCGCCATCGGGGTCGACGTGCGGGAACAGTTCCGTGCCGGTGCGGCACGACGGACGGCTGGGATACACTGAGTGCTGATGGATCCGGTCGACCCCCGAAACTGCTGACGGGGGTCGGCGCCCGTCGCCCGGAGCTTTGTCAGGGCGGTCGGACAGACCCACGCGCCTCGACCGCGGACCGGGCGCGAAGGACCGAGTACTCTGAACATCCTGCTCATCGTTAGCGACTCAGTCCGTAGAGACTATCTGGGTTGCTACGGCAATCCTCGTGCGCACACGCCCCGGTTGGACGAGCTCGCGCTGCAGAGTATGGTCTTCGATCAAGCCTACTCCTGCAGCTTTCCCACGCTTCCCTGCCGGGCCGAGATGTTCACGGGGCGGTTCATTTTTCCTTATCTGAACTGGGGCCCGCTGCCCAAGGACGAAGTGCTGCTGTCGGACACGCTCGCGAAGGCGGGATACACCTGCGCCATTGCGACCGACAACCTGCCGATGGGACGCTCCGACTACCACTACACCCGTGGATTTCACTCGGTAATGCGGGTTCGCGGTCAGTGGTACGACAACTTCAAGCCGCTGGAAGGCCCGCTCACCTGGCCGTGCGAGCCCAGCAAGCTCGGAGATGGACCGGATCAGCGGGTGAAGCAGTACTTGCGGAACGTCGCGGATCGAAAGACTGAGGACGATTACTTCGCGCCCCGAGTCGTGATCGAGGCCATGAACTGGCTCGAGCGCCATCACGATGAGAGCCCGTTTTATCTGCACGTGGACATCTTCGATCCTCACGAGCCGTGGGACCCGCCGGTCGAGATGAGGCGCCTCTACGATCCCGACGGGTCCGGCGACGATGTGATTCGTCCGGTGATGGGTCCGGCAGACGCGTACTCGGATGCGGACATGGAACGGATCCGGGCCCTCTACTGGGGCGAAATCACCCTGATGGATCGCTGGGTGGGCAAGCTGCTCGACCGTCTGGAAGAGCTCGGTCGCGCCCACGACACCATCGTCTGCTTTCTTTCCGACCACGGCGTCTTTCTCGGCGACCGGGGCCTTCTCGGGAAGTTGGGGAAGAGCGAGCAGAACGTGAAAGGGTGGCCGACCTACTGCGAACTCTCCCGCGTACCGATGATGTGGCGCGTGCCAGGGGTTAAGCCGGGCCGAACCGAGAGTTTCATGCACCCGGGCGACGTGGCGCCCACGCTGCTGGATCTGACCGGCGTGAAGCGGCCTGACCGAATGAAGGCCCGTTCCGCGGTCCCAGTCTTGGAGCGGCAGGAGACCGCGATTCGAGACATAGCGGTGTCGTCGTGGTCGCTGCGGGGCGTATCCGCGCACCGTCCGAGCGTGATTCGTACCGAGGAGTGGACGCTGGTCGAGTGGCGCACCGGCATCAAGCCGGAGCTTTACCATCGGAAATCGGACCCTCTGGAACGCATCAACGTCTTCGACAGCAACCGTGCCGCCGCGGCGGAATTGCACCGCCGATACATCCAGTTTCTTCGCGAGAACGACGCACCCACCGGAAACGTGCTGCCACGGCAATTCCAGATCCACTGGGGCCGCTCGGAGTCGATTTCGCGCGAGGCCTGAGGGCCCCGGTCGGTCGGGCTCCGAGCGGAACGGAGTCCGGCTACCAGGCGGTCCAGCCGCCGTCGACCAGCAGGTTTTGACCGGTGATGTAACTGCCCGCGTCACTGGCGAGCAAGAGCATCGCGCCCTTCAACTCGTGGGGGAGGCCCATCCGCTTCATCGGGAGCTTGGTGCAGAGCCGCTCCACCATCGCCAGTGGCGCCCGCTCATTCGGGAACGGACCCGGACTCAGGCAGTTCACGCGAATCCCGTCGACAGCCCAGTAGGCGGCGAGGTGGCGGGTCATGTGGATGATGCCCCCCTTCAGCGCATGGTAGGCCACCGGACTCGCGGGGCAAACGCCCTCGTATGCATCCGGATACGATGCCACCACCCCGTACATCGAGCCGAGCATGATGATGCTGCCCGTGGTTCCCCGAGCCACGATGTGGTCCCGAAAGTGGCGGCCCAGCAGAAAGTAGCCGGTCGCATTCCCGAGACACTGTTGAAACTGCTCGGCATCCACCTGAGTCCAGTCCACGCCAACCGCTTGATTCCCGTTATTGATGAGGATGTCGATGGCGCCGGCGATGGAGAGCGCCTCTTGAAAGCCTGCAGCGACCGAATCGGGATCGAGGTGGTCGAGTTGAACGGCATGGTGTGTGCCGCCGGAAGACTCCTGAAGGCGATCCGCGGCTTCCCGACAGCGTGAGCGGTCCCGCCCGGCGACCACCACGGTGGCGCCGGCCTCGGCGAGGGCACGCGACATCGAGGATCCGAGATAGCCGGTTCCGCCCGTAATCAGGGCCGTTCGACCGGTGAGATCAAATAACTGGTGGATCGTGGGTTCCATGGTACAGTTCCAGACCGGCCCGCTGCCGGAAGTCACGGGTCCACTTGGTTGAGGGGAGCCCGGAAGCCTCCGCACTTTTTCGTCGCGGGGCTCCGATCGGCATGAGCGCGATGGACGGATATCGAACCAACCCACTCGATGGCCACTCCTGGATCGGCGCGCCGGCGTTCCGGATGCCGATCACGTCGACGGATGCCGCGGGCGCCGCGGCTCTAGCGGCGCGGGCGCTGCCTCAAGGCGGTGTGTTTTATTACGCCCTGGGTGGCGGGCTGGGGCACCTGACTCGCGCCGAGGCGATCCATCGGGCGTTCCGTCGGCGCTCGAACGAACCATTCGTGGTGCTGGACAACTGCCGCGTGGCCGCGCGAGTCACTTCACCGCGTCTGGTGTTGGAAGATCGACCCGATTCGTCGGCGCTCGCAGCCCTGATCTCGGCGCTGTTGTCGTCTCTGAAGCCGAAGGCCCTCGTCGTCGATGCGTTTCCGGCGGGGATTCTGGGGGAGCTTGCGTCGCTGCTAGGTCAGACTGAGCCGGTGAAACTTGCCGTGGTCCGGCGATTGCGGGCGGAGTGGGTCGAACGGTGGAACCTGACGGAACTCGTACCTCGGGCGTACCACCGGGTGCTCTACGTGGAACCGGGTTCCGAGCTGCCGGGATTGGAGCCGCTCCCCAGTGCGCGCCGCGTGCCGCCCGTGCTGGTGCGGGAACCGGACGAGGTGTTGAGCCGAAAGGAAGCGCGCCGGATCCTCGATATTCCCGACGAGACCCTGGCTGTTGCCGCCGTGGTCAGCGAACTGACGCCCGCCGCCCAGGGCCTGCTCTCGGCTGCCGCCCGCGCCGCAGAGCGTGCGACGGCCGGCGCCGCCTGGTTCCGAGTCGTGTCGCCCCAACCCGTAGCCCGGTTTGCGGAGCAGCGCCTCGAACACTTTCCGCTGATGGAGTGGATGCGCGCCTTCGATGTCGTCGTGGGCGGCTCGGGCTACCATCTCTGTCACGAGACGGATGCGCTCGGCGTGCCGGCGGTGCTGGTGCCGCAGGTCCGGCGCTACGACGATCAGTTCGCCCGCGCCGCCGGAAGACGAGTCGCGAGTTCTCCGGAGGCGCTGGAGCAAGAGATCTGCCGGATCGCTCGGGAGCGGCGCTCGGACTCGGCGGAGAACCCACCCGGCCGGCCCTCCGGCGCCGGCGAGGCGGCCGGGGAGATCATCGCCGCTCTGGCAGGATCGGGAGCAGCCTGAGGTTGGGCTTCCGTGCCAGAGTTTCCGCCGAACGGAGTTCCACGCCGGGGCCGGAGCGTTCGGGACGAGGAGCATCGGCGCCCAACAGCGTGTCGACTCGCTCGTTCTCCGCCTGAAACATGTCGCAGCGGTGACAGACCTTCGGCATCTCCGTCAGAAACTGCGCTCGAATCGCACGGTAGGCATCTCCGCGGAAGACCTCGCCGATGCTCGATCGACGGACGTTTCCCAGCGGTTCCGTCTTGCCGCGTGCCATACAGCAGAGGTAGACGTCGCCGCTCCAGCCGATGAAGGCGTGCATCCACGGCACATAGCACACATGCTCTCGGAAGTGGCCCCGAGCGTACCGTCCGTGACTGGAGAACTCCTGATCGCGCTCGCTTCTCCCGAATGGAGCCAGCAGCGGCTCGGACACCGAAAACCCGGCTCGTCGCCGTGCTTCCTCTGCCAATGGGAGAACGAAGCTGTTGAAATACGAGATGTCCGACTTCGAGAGACGGTGCTCGGGGGTCGCGCCTCGTTCATCGACCGGCATCGGGAGCACGTCCGTCGCCCCTAACTCGGAAGCCAGGTCGATCACTTCGGGCAGACGTCGGTAGTTATGACGCGTCAGGACCGTATTGATGCGGATGCGGAGCTTTCCGCGCGCGCGATCCCGAGCCCGCGAAAGCCGGCGGATCCCCTTCACGGTGCGACTGAAGGAGCCGGGTACGCCGCGAATGCGGTCGTGGGTCGAGTCGTCCGGCCCATCCAGAGAGAGCGACACGCCGTGCGCCCCGGTATCCACCACCGCTGCGGCACGATCTGAGGTCATGGTAGTGCCGTTGGTCGTGAAGTTGGCCTTCATGCCGAGCTGGGTCGTGTAGGCGAGAAGCTCGTGTAGATCCTGGCGAAGGGTGGCCTCGCCCCCGGAAAAGTGCACCTTCACGCAGCCCTCTGCCTTCAGGCTGTCGAGCACGGTGCGCCACTCGGCGGTCGAGAGTTCGTCGGGCTCGTGCATCCGCCAGTAGTCGCAGAAGCCGCACTTCAGGTTGCACTTAGCGGTGATCTTGATCTTGGCGCACCGAAGTGTGACGGGATCGTACGGGCCTTGCAGCGCCGCCCGGAGCTGCTCCATGCCTTCTCCATGCCGCAGAAACTCCTCAACCGCGTGCATGTTGTTCCCCTCAAGCCGCTCCGGCGCCGGCGCCTGTCCCTGACCGACAATGACTCAGCGCCGCATAGGTGCAGGCAAAAAGCCCCATCAGCTTGGAGCCGGAGATTGCGTGCTCAGTGCCGAGGGAGTGTGTGCCGCCGCGAGCGGTCCGCTTCAGTTGCGCTCCCGTGACTGCGCTCAGCCGGATGACCGGGCCCCGAACCGCGACTCGCTTGATGTGCATGCCGGTTTGTCGGGAGAACTGCTCCCGAGGAATTCGGAGCCCGAACGATTGAAGATCCGGATAGTCACTCTGGGGCACCCGGAGGCTCAGGACCACCTCATCCGTGAATCGATCTGAAATCTTGGTGTACTTCCGTTTGGGCTTTGCCTTCCGCTTGAGATGGCAGCAGACCCGAAGTCGAAACACGCTGCCGTCGGTCAAGGTCCCCGAGAGCTCGAACCAGTCGTCCTCGTGTTCGGAGATCCTCACCGAACCAAAGACGCTCCCCGACTCCTCGGAGAGTTTCTTGCCGAACCTGTCGCAGGGTCCGTGCTGAAGGGTCAGGCTCAGGGCTTTCTTGGGGGAGAGGTCTTCGGCAAGTAACTTCAGAAGACCTTCGGCCACGGCCAGTCGCGGTGCATCCAGATCAATCTTTGCTAGCTTTTGCTGAGCTGCATAGTGCTGCCCAGTTCCCACAGCCACTACCACCGCAGCGATCGCGGCAGTCACTCCCAGCAATGGTGCGACGCTGAAAAGAAAGAAGGCGCCGATGACCAGCACGAAGGTGAGCATGCACCCGCCGGCCGCCTTTCGGCTGTGCGCTTCGCGTACCGCATCCGTACGAGTGTCGTCGGCCTTCAGGCGCTCCAACTCGGCGCGGAGTTGCTCTGCGCTGCCGGTCAATCGGGTTGTAGATCTCTCTTGCATCCTGAACCTGGTGTTCCCCGCGGTCTCGCCAAAACCCTGCGAAGCTCGGAATGGGGGAAGCAGCTCCCGCTGTGCCTAATCTAGTGGTCTGTCAGGCATCTAATGAGGGGTAGAGGCGAGCGAGGCGATTTCGCGCCTTGGCAGTTGTGAAGCGCCATCTCATTGGGCACAGCGCTTGGTTGCGTTCGGCTTTCCAAGCGCTGACCTCTTTGTCCAGTT
>SYKE01000127.1 GCA_005798285.1 Actinomycetota bacterium | reverse complement strand
GAAGTACCTCGGCGTGACGCTGGACATCCACGGCGCCGGAGTCGACAACATCTTCCCCCACAACGAGGACGAGATCGCCCAATCCGAGTGCGCCAACCACGCGCCCTTCGCCCGCTACTGGCTCCACAACGGATCCGTGCTGGTGGGTGGGGAGAAGATGTCCAAGAGTAAGGGCAACTTCAAGACGGTGCTGGACGAGATTGAACGGCACGGCGCCCGGGCTCTCAGGTTCTGGGTGGTGGGCAGCCACTACCGCAGCCCCATCGACTACACCGATGAAAGCGTGCAGGAGAGCTCTCGGGCCCTCCGCCGGCTCGACACGGCGATTGAAAATGCCGAGCGCTACTTGAATCTTCCGGTGGGTGAGGGTTCCGACGAGCCCTCGAAGGCACTCGAGGTCGAAACGGAGAACTGCCGCAACCGCTTTTTCGACTCGATGGACGACGACTTCAATACCCCGGCCGCGCTCGCGACCCTGTTCGGTTTGGCCACCGAGATCAATCGAGTGGCAGCAACCGCCACGGCCCGCACCACGTCCGGAGGCTCCGCTGTTGCCGCCGCAACCGATCTGCTTCGCGATTTCCTGGATCTGCTGGGCGTGGCGCCCGGAACCGACACCGCGACCGCCGACGACCTGACGGGCCCGCTCATGGACATCGTCCTCGCCGCCCGCGCCTCACTTCGGAAGGCACGCGACTTTACATCCGCCGACCAGATTCGAAGTTCCCTGGGCGCCGTCGGCATCACGGTCGAAGACCGCCCGGACGGAAGCACCTGGCGGCGAAGTCAGGACTAATCCCATGCCGCGATGTCCGAGCCGAACAACTGTTGTCGCGATCTCCGCGGTTCTGGCGGTCGGGACAGGACTGTGCGCCGCGGGGGCCCTCGCCGAAGGGACGCCGCGTCCAGCGGGCGCGGATACGGAACAGGCGATCGTCCTGCGCGAAGGCATTGATCTCGCGGGAGTCCCCGTGTCAGGACTCTCCGTAAAAGAGTTCCGGCAACTTGTGGGTGAAACTGCCATCCGCGTCACACGGATCCCGGTGAAGGTCACATGCGGGCGAAAGTCAGAGACTTACCGGGCCTACAAGCTCGGATTAAGCGTGGATCCCGCCCCCGCGGTCGATGCCGCCGTCGCTGCCTCGCGCCGAGACAGCGGTTGGTTCAGCGCCGTGACCCGTTTTTTCAGTCGGCCCGCGCCGCTCCATCTCACCTTCTCCTCCAGCTTTGATGACAAAGATGCGCTGCGGTCCATCGATCGCTTCGCTCGGCGAGTAGGAGATTCGCCGCGAAACGCACGTCTCACGAAAGTCAACGGCAAGTTCGTGCGAACCGCAGGCAGCTCGGGAACTGAGCCCGATCTGGAATTGCTGGCGAGTTCGCTTCCCGAAGTGGTGATGGATCCCGCGCGAGTGGCCGAGGCGCTGAGATCCGTGCAGAGCCAGGAGCGCCGTGAAAGTTGGAGTGACAGGGCCCCCGCTGCGGAACTGGTGCTTCCCCTTCGACCTCGACCCCCTCGGATCAAGGATGACGATCTCAAGGAGATCACCACCCGGCTGACCGGCTTCAGCACGGGCCTCGGCTCCAGCAGCCGAAATCGAATTCACAACATCCGGCTCGCCTGCAAGGCGATTGACGGCACGGTGATGCTGCCCGGCGATGTCTTTTCCTACAACGCCGTGGTGGGACCCCGGGTGGAGAGCGCGGGCTTCAAAGAGGCGCCGGTGATCGTCAACGGCGAACTCGAACCGGGAACCGGGGGCGGTATCTGCCAGGTCAGCACGACCCTCTACAACTCGGCGCTCCTGGCTGATCTCGAGATTGTTCGCCGAAGCCACCACGCAATCCCGGTGCACTATGTGCGGCCGGGTCGCGATGCGACGGTGGTCGACGGCTATATCGACTTCCGGTTCAGGAACCGCCTCAACTACCCCATTGCCATCGACTGCAAAGTGATCGGACATCGGGTTGCGCTCAACCTGTACGGCCACCCGGATGACAAGCGCGAAGTTGAAATCGAGAGCAGCGACGTGACGGTGATTCCCGCCGGGGTGAAGACCAGCCTGGATCCGTCACTCCCCTCCGGGAAACGAGTCGTCGTGAAGCGTCCAGCAGTCGGTCGGAAGGTCACCATCCGGAGAACGGTCCGCCAAGCCGGCAAGCTCATCCGCACCGAAGTGGTCAGCAACGACACCTATCGACCCGTTTCCGCCGTGATCCGGATCGGTTCCGGCAGAAAGTCCGATTCGGCCGAGGATGCGGGCACGGGGTTGGATGCGCCGAAGCCTGCCCGACATGCGAGCGGCGGAGGTGCTCCGGAACGTACCTCGGCCGAAGTTCCGGGCAAGACGACATCCGGCTCGGCAACATCCCCCGGCACAAATCCACGCTGAGCGCGCCGATGTACGACCTGGTCATCCGTGCGGGCAATGCTCAGTGTCCGTACACCCTCCAGAGCGGGCCGCTCTACATCGGCGTCTCCGGGGGATGCATTGCATCCATCTCGCGGGAGTGTCCGGGTGAGGGAAGAACCACGCTCGACTGGCGCGTTGGGATCGTCACTCCCGGCTTCACCGACTTCCACGCCCACCCGATGACTACGGGCTCCAAATACGGGGTGGATCCCGACCTGTACCTGCTGCCACAGGGGACCGTTCGAGTCCTCTGTCAAGGTGACGCCGGGGCTAGAAACTGGACGCTCTTTCGCGACGAGACGGTGGGCCCCTCGAAGTGTCGAGTACATCTCGCGCTCAACCTCAGCCGGTCGGGCGAGTCCCATCTCGGACCCACCTTCGAGCAGCTCGAGTGGGCAGATGTTGCCGAATGTGTCTCTGCTGTGGAAGAGATTCGGCGGGATGGGTGCGTGGAACTCTGGGGACTGGCGGTCAATACCAGTCGGGCGAGTTGCGGCGACACGGATCCTCGAGCCGTCCTTGAACGAGCATTGCTCGCGGCAGACGCCACCGCCCTCCCGCTGTTGGTGGGCATGAGGCGCTCTCACGACTGGAGCTACGAGGATCAAATCGCAGCGCTGCGGCCAGGGGATGTGGCCACTTACTGCTTCAGTCCGGGCGACGAGGGCATTGTAGTTTCGGGAAGGGTGCGTCGCGGAGCGCGTGACGCACGAGATCGCGGCGTGTTGTTCGACCTGGGGCATGGCGCCGGTTCCTTTTCCTTTGACATCGCAGAGTGTGCGGTCGGGGAGGGCTTCCTGCCGGACACTCTCTCCACCGACTTCTACCGAGCGCACACGAACCGGCAGCCTCCACATGGCTTGCCGTCGGTGATCTCCGCCATGGCCTGCCTGGGCGTACCGATGTCCGAGATTCTGGATCGCGTCACTCGGCGACCCGACCGGTTGCTTCGGGGAGCGGCGGCTCCAACCGCGGGACTGCGAGTGGGAGCCCCAGCCGATTTGTGCCGGCTCCTCCCCAGCGCTGAACCGGAAGAGCTGCTCGACACACTGAGCTCCGTGCGGATGGGGATCCGGTGGCGTGCCTCGGATGTTCTTTGGGCCGGAGTACCGGTAGAATCACGCTTGTGACTCGGGGGCGGCCGTTGTGCATCCGTCCACTTCGTTCAGCGAGAGCAGCATGAAATCCACCAGGCCGGCGATTCAGACAGTCGCACTGGCATCGTTTCTCGGGGGCGCGACCGCCATTGCGGCGACCCAGCGACCGACTCCGGCTCCCAATTCAGCCGGTCTAGCGCTGACGATCGCTACAGGATCCCGCATCAGCCGAGACGGACCCTTCTTCAAATCGCTCGGATCGAACGGCCGAACCTGCAACTCCTGCCATCTTGAGGAAGCCGGGTGGTCCTTCACCCCCGAAACTGCACAGGCGCTGTTTGCGTCGACCGACGGACTCGATCCGCTGTTTCGACCCATCGACGGCTCAAATTCTCCTGCGGCCGATCAAAGTACGCTGGAGTTGAGGCAGGCGGCGTATAGCCTGCTGCTCAGTCGGGCGGTGATCCGTGTGGGCCTCCCGGTTCCCAAGCTCGCGGAGTTTGAGCTGATCTCGGCGTTTGACCCCTACGGGCACGCGTCTGCACTGGAATTGTCGTTGTTCAGACGCCCCTTGCCCTCCGCAAACTTGAAGTTTCAAATGACTCTGATGTGGGACGGCCGACACTCGGACCCGGCCAACGCGCTAGCCGTTAATCTGGAGAGACAGGCTGCCGGGGCAACGACCGGGCACGCTCAGGGGCTGACAGAACCAACCCCCGAAGAACTGAAGAAGATTGTCGCTTTCGAAATGGGATTGACACACGCGCAATCCAATGACGCGATCGCCGGCCCGCTGGATCACCGTGCTAAAGGTGGCCCGAAACACCTTCGGGCCACACCCACCAGGCCCAACCCGGGGCCCCAGCCGTCGCCGTTCAACCTCTTCGGTCAGTTCGATCGGGCCCGCGCCGGCGCAACTCCAGCCGAGCGAGAGCGCCGCTCCCTCATCCGCGAGGGCGAGGCGCTCTTCAATACCCACCCCATCACCATCCGCAACGTCGCGGGCGTCACCGACACCGGCGGCAAGCCCGTGCTCCTTGGAACCTGCGCCACCTGCCACAGCGCACGTGGAACCGGCGTCTCGCAAATCGGGACCTTGATGGACATCGGAATCTCGTCGCCGGAACGGGCCAAACCGGAACTCCCGCTTTACCGCTTCCGAAACTCAACGACGGGAGAAGTGCGAGAGTCGCTCGACCCCGGGCGGGCCCTGATCACCGGGAAGTGGGCCGACATGGATCGGTTCAAGGTACCCTCGCTGCGAGGATTGGCCGCGCGGGCGCCCTACTTCCACGATGGTTCGGCGGCCACCCTTGAAGACGTCGTACGGTTCTATGATGACCGGTTCGCTGTACACTTCACCGAGCGGCAGCGACTGGCGCTGGTGGCATTCCTGCAGGCACTCTGAGGTGCCGGACCTTTGTGAGGACTCCTGATGGCGACCGAGAGGTTCAGGCTGCGTCCAGCGTCGGTGATCGGCAGCGTGCTGGCGATCGTGAGCGTTGCGACGCCGGGATTGGCCCAGGGGAAGCCCCCGGCGGGCAGAAGGATTCCGTTGCCCCCGACTCCTCCGAACGCTCCCCCAACCATTTCCGTCACCTCTCGGCTCTCGCCGTTCAAGGATGCGGAGCGGACGCTAGCGCGCTTCATCTCGGCCCTCTCCCGCGGAAAACGGCGAGATGCAGCCATCTTCTTCTCGAATCGGGTGCCCGCCGGCGAACGATCCGCCTTCGTGAGAGGCGACTGGCCGCTGCCCGCTTCGTCCCAGAAGAAGAGCTTCGGTCAGATCCTCTTCCTCAAAGATCTGCTGATCCAACCCACATCGGAGATGTACAAGGACCTGCTGGTTCTCCAGGTAACGGCGCGCAAGCTGCCCTTCGGCGACAAGCGCACCGTGAGCGGTTATCTGAAGGTGCCGATGCGTAAAGAAGGATCCGACTGGAAGGTTGAGCTCCACCGCCGAGGCGCTTCGTGAAAACGGGCGAGGGACCAGCCGTCCAGGCCCGCATTGCGGTCGTCGGTTCCACGAACATGGACCTGGTGACACGGGTCGATCGGCTGCCTCTGCCGGGAGAGACCGTGCGCGGGGGAGATCTCCTGACGCT
>SYKE01000126.1 GCA_005798285.1 Actinomycetota bacterium | reverse complement strand
GTGCTGGATGTCGCCGCTCACAACACCCGTGCACAACGTCTCTACGAGAACTGCGGCTTCGAGCCCTACGGCGAGCACTGGGGGCCACCGGAGCGGGATGCCGCCGATCTGTTCAACCGATCGGAATTCGCGGAGATCCGTCATCTCTTTCGCCGGGACGCCGGGTTCGTTCGTCCCCTACTGATCGACATGGTGCTCCGCCAGGACCAGTGGAAGCGGCGCCAGTCTGCCGAGTCGATGGACTCCGCATTCGATCGCCCCCGGCGTCTCGAGCCGCATGCTTGAGCCGACCGGATTCGGTCCGGCGGTGTGAGGCAATGCACCACCGCTGAACAGGAAGGTCTGCTACCGTTGTACGGGTCGGCAATCGGCCAGCGGCCTTTCCAGAGTTGCCCGCCTTCCGGGGCCGCCCGACGAATTGACCCTGGTTTTGTTTCGCAAGAATTTGCGGGATCCTCATCACCGGATCGAGTGTCGAGACTATGACGTCGAGACAGGGCGCCCCGGCAAGGGATCCCACTTAAGGAGAAAGCAGAAATGCAAGCCAACCCGAGTCCAAAACTCCGTCGATCTGCGGCCATGTGCGCCGCTGTGTTCGGCGCGCTGGTCTGTGCTCCCCATCCCGTCGCGGCACAGGGCAACCTCCCTCGTCCGGCGGTGATCACGCGCTTCAATCCCGTGGAACCGCGCCCCGGCGAGGAAGTCACCGTCAACGTTCGCTCTGGAGCGCAGCTCCGCAGCGTCACGGTGCGAATTCGGGGCCTCGTGGAGTCGCTGCCGTTGACGGTGAGAGCTCCTGCCCGAGTCGAAGCCGAGGGCACGTTCCGGGTACCTCAAAATGCGCGACTGGAGCCCTACACCGTTGAGATCGATGTGATCGATCTCCGCGGTGGTTCGGCCCGCGGCGCGGCGGTGCTTTATATCGGGAGAGATCGTGTGGGGGGGCGGCCCGGGGACCGACCCGGAGGCTCCGGGCTGCCCGGCGGCCGCGGGACCGGACCACTGGGCCTCCGCGTGATGCCTGTTTCGCCGGAACCCGGTGATCGCGTCACCGTCATCGTGAACGCCACCCGCCGCCTTCGAAACGTGCCGACGGGCCGAGTCGAGGGCATCAACTCCGACCTGGAGTTCCGGGAGGACGAGGACAACGAGGGACGACGCTATGTGGCCCGCTTCCGAGTGCCTGACCGCATGACCAACGAAACGCTGCAGATCAACGTTCAAGCGCGGGAGCGTGGCGGCGAAACCATTCGCGATCGGGCCACGGTTCGGGTTACAGACGACCGTGGCGGCAACCGCGACGACTCCGGCCGCCTTCGCGTGACGCTGGATCCGGAGACCGCTCGCGCCGGTGATCGAGTAACGGTTACCGTGCGCTCCACGGACCGCCTTCGCAGGGCGCCCCGGGGCGAAGTCGTGGCCACCGGTCAGGCGCTTGAGTTCGAAGGCGATGGGGACCGCTATACGGCGCGTTTCCGTGTGCCGGAAGGTCAGCGAGACGGTCGCATCCGCATCGAAGTTGAAGGTCGAGATCGAGATGGCGATCTGCAAGCCGGCGTCGCCGTATTGCAGATCGGCGAGGGCCGACCGGGAGATCGAGGAGATCGAGGAGATCGAGGAGATCGAGGAGATCGCGGCGGCCGGAACCGGATGACTGCGGAGATTTCGCCGGATGTCGTCAAGGCAGGCGATCGAGTTCGCGTGAACCTGAAGCTGGAGCCCGGAGTTCGCGGCGATCTTCGTGGGACCGTCAGCGGGATGGACAACGTGCGACTCGAATTCGAGCGCAATCTCTTCGATAAGAGCCGGGCAACGGCGCGGTTCACCGTCCCTGCAAGCGCTCGAACCGGCTCGTATCGAGTCGAGATCGTTGGCGAGGACGCCGAGGGCCGACCCGTTCGCACCGAGGCGAGCTTCCGCGTGCAGTAGTCCGCCACCACGGGGCAGGAGTTCCCAACTCCGGATCCTAACAGCACCTCACCCGGAAGTTTACTCCGGGTGAGGTGCTTTCGTTTTGAGGCTCATCGACTGCCACATGCATGTCCACGGCGGGATGAGGCCGTGGGGGTGGTCCGACGACGCGGACGTGATCGAGGCGGCTGATCGCCTGGGGATTGAGAAGCTGGCCGTGTCTATTCCCGTCACGGGCGGGCGGTGGGCCGAGCCCGCCGAAGTTCGGGACTGCAACGACGCAGTCTATGGCGCCCTCCAGCGATTTCCAGACCGCCTGCTCGGCTACTGCTTCGTCAATCCCGGATTCACTCACGCGGCGCTCGACGAGATTGAACGCTGTGTCGTGGACCGCTCGTTCATCGGCGTGAAACTCTACAACCAGTATCGCATCAGCGATCCAACGGTGTTCCCGGTCATCGAGCGCTGCATCGAACTGGGGGTCCCGATCCTGAGCCATGCAGGCCGTTTGGTGGATCCGGTGGATCAGGCGCGCCAACCACTCTGCTCCGATGCCGGTCACTTCGTCGAAGTCAACAGGCGCTATCCCGAAGCAACTCTGATTGAGGGCCACATCGCCGGCGGCGGCGACTGGGAGTGGAGCCTGGGGATGCTGCGAGAGGGTGGCGAAAACCTGTTCCTCGACACCAGCGGCAGCGTTCCCGATGCGGGGATGCTGGAGCGCTGTGTGGAGTCCATCGGCCCGGATCGGCTCCTCTTCGCCACCGACATGACCATGGAGGGCAGCGTCGCCCGCCTGCTGGATGCCGAGATATCCGATACCGCTCGCGAGCAGATCGCGTGGCGAAACTTCGAGGCCATTCTGGGACGCCGCCGCATATGAGCCGCATCGACTCCGCCTGCTGGCTGGGACCCTATCCGTTTCGGCACGTCCCCCACCACGACGCCGACGGCCTGCTCCGATGGATGGATCGCCACGAAATCTCCCAGGCCGTCGTCTCATCGCTGCCCGCCGCGTTCCACCGAGACCCGCAGCCCGCCAACACGGAACTGGCCCGGTGGGTGGCCGCACATCGAGATCGCCTGATCCCCTGCGCCACGCTGCATCCCCACTTTCCTGGTTGGCGGCGCGACCTGAAGCGCTGCTCTGAAGACCTGCAGATGCGTGGCCTGCGCCTCTTCCCCAAGCACGCGGGATTCTCCCTGACGGACCCACACACACTGGAGCTTGTTCGCTCGGCATCGGAACTGGGCTGGCACACAGCCATCCCCATCCGGCTGGAAGACCGGCGGGGGCGTCACTGGATGGACACCGCGCTCGAAGTGACCCTTGCCGAGATTGCCGATCTGGCGCGGCGAGTTCCGGAGTCCGAACTCCTCGTGATCGACGCCCTCGGAGTCGAGAACAGCGCCTTCGTACGCGACCCGTCCCTGTCCGGCGCTCGTGTGGGCTTTGAAGTCTCTCGAATGGCAACGGTGCTTCAGAAATCCGTTCCGCAGCTCCTGGATCGGCTCGGTCCCGATCGTCTCTTCTTCGGCACCGGCATGCCGTTGAAGGTCGGGGGCGCCGGGGTCCTGAAGCTGGATCTTCTCCAGACTTCGGATGAGAATCGGGCGTTGATTGCGGGAGCAAACATCCGCCGACTCCTGCGGCAGGCCGGAGAGCCGTGAGAGCCTGAGCTCACGCCCGTTTTGAGGAAGCCGCATTAACCAACGGAGCTGCCGGGTGTCGAAGGGGCTATGCGCGCTCCACAAGCCCTCTCAATCGCGGCCTGCCTCGCCGCCGCCGTGGTCTCCGCGGCGCCACCCACCCGAGTTCCGCTGCCTTCCGCGCTTCCAGACACCGGACGGCTGTTGAGGTCGACCGCATGGGTCCGTTCGCTCAATGAAGCGGATCTTCGGAAGCTGGTCCCCGGGCAGTCGGGCCTGCGGTTTGTGGGGTGCCCCAACTGCACCTCGGGCAAGCAGGAGGGTCAGCTCGTATGGAGCCCCGAGCGTCCTGACGAGGTCTACTGCCGCTACTGCAACCACCGTTACCCCAGCCCAAAGTATCCGCAGGTTGGCTCGATTACAGCCACTGCTCCTTCGGGGAAAGCTTGCTCCTATCCGTACTGGCAGAACGCGGACGGCTACCGCTTCCACTTTCAGGCCCGTCGGGACGCGCTCGTGCAGGACTACCTGACCGACCGCACCCGGGAACTCGCGCTGCTCTACGTCGGCACCCAGGATCGGACGCACGCACGACGGGCGGCGGTCTTGCTGGATCAGTTTGCGCGGGTGTTCCCGGACTACTGCTACAAGTACGATTACCCGTTTCGCCAGAAGGAGTTCGACAACGGTGTCCCTCCGGCCGAGAAGCTGCGACCGGGATTCCGAACCGCTCGCTGGGACTGGTGGGCGTATCTCGACATCCCCACCTCGCTGATCGAAGCGTACGATTGGATCCGCGAGTCCGGCGCCTTCGAGGAACTCTCTCGTGAGGCGGAGACCGACGTGGCAGCCCGGATCGAAAACCAGCTCTTCCGGGAAGCAGCGGCGGGGGTGCTGAAGAACACGGAGACCCTCTCCAACATGAGCCCCACCACCTGGCGCTCCCTCGCCACTTTGGGCCGGGCCGTGCGGGAGCCGCGCTACGTCCACGAAGCGGTGGATCGCCTGGAGCGGATGCTCCAGACCCAGTTCTTCTACGACGGATCATGGCCGGAGGGAGCGCCAAGCTACCACTCCCAGACAGTCGGCGGACTCCGCAATCTGATTGCTCTCCTCGACGGATATAGCGATCCCGAGGGATATCGGGGGATCCCTGGAAACCGCTTCGATCGCCTGGACCTGAACGCCCGACTGCCCGCCCTGCAGCGGACCCGCCGGGCGCTCGAACTGATGGCGCTGCCCGATGGCCGTATGACGCCGGTTCACGACACGTGGTCGTTCAATAAGCTGAGCGTCCGACCCGAGTCGCTGCCGTATCTGCTGCCCGCGCTCGGGCATGGCTGTTTGGCGGCGGGCCGAGGAGCTGAACAGCTACAGGCTCACCTCACCTGGAGCGGCGCCTACGGCCACGCCCATGGCGACAACCTCAGCCTGCTCCTGTTTTCCGGCGGCCGAGAGCAGCTCTCCGACCTCGGCTACACCCACACGCGCTACCGATCCTGGACTCTGGCGACCGCCGCGCACAACACCGTGGTGATCGACGGCAAGAACCAGTCCGCGAATGCCCGCGACGGCGCCACGGATGGGTCGCTCCGTTTCTTCGATACCACGAGCCCGTTGGTGCAGGTCGTGAGCGCCGACGGAGAACGCGGCTTCCGCGGGACCGCCTCCCGTTACCGCCGCACCGTACTGCTGATCCGAACCGACCCGGCTCGACCCTACCTGGTGGACCTCTTCGAAGTCACCGGCGGCAAGACCCACGACTTCTTTCTTCACGGCGATGCGGATGCACCCGGAGTCCTGGAGACGGCGGCTCAGATGACCCCGGCGCCCTCCCTGCTGCCTGCGGGCATGAAGTGGGAAGCCACCCGAAACGAAGGGGAGAGTGATCGCATTCTGGAGCCGTGGTACGCCTACGGTTTCCTCCGGAACCTGAGGGAATGCGCCGCGACTTCCGTCCCAGAGCCTCTCACGTTCCGCACTACGGCGGGCAGCGCCACCGGCGTGCGAGTTCATCTGGCTCAACCCGAGCCCGGAACCCGGCTCTACGTGGGATCCAACCCCGCCATTCGCGGCGCCGCCGAGGACGACTCACGCCTCGACTCCTTCCTCCGCCCGTTTGCGATGCTCCGGCACGAAACCGATGGGCGGAACGGTTCCGCCTTCCTCACGGTGATCGAGCCGTTCTCCGGCCCAGATCGCCCCCTACAGGTACGGCGTCTCTCACCCGTCAAAGGCGCGCACCGGCTGGAAGTCCGGGACGGCGACCGCGTGGATCTCATCACAGTGCACTCCGGGAGAGACGCGGATCTCCGCGAGGCCCGCGTGAGTGTGGAGTCCCGCTCTCCGGGGCGCGCCCCACGCGGCTACGTTCTCAACTCCACTCTTGGAGGCTCCGCACGGCTCTCCGCGGCCCGCCCTCAACCCGGCAAGCTGCTTGCGGTGGGAGTGGACCATCTGCTCATCGAAGCCCCAAAAGCTCCGCCAATCGGCGCAGTGGTCCGGCTGAGAACCGGCGACGGATGGGTCTATCCCTTCACCGTAGCAGCCACGGAGTCCGCCGGTGCGGCGTGGAGACTGAGCGTGAAGGAGGGTCCCGGAATGCAGTACCACACTGCAACCCGGGAACTGGAACTCACCGCCTATCCCCAGCGCAAACACGTCGGCACCGTCACCGTCGACTGGGTCGGTAGCGCTTCGACGAGTCCGTAATCCGCCGGGGAATTGTTCTGGAACCGCGGCCGGGAACGGGCGGCAGTTCCTCGTCAGGCGCCGCTGACTTCATCCTGGAGTGAACACCGTTCACTCCAGGATGAAGTCAGGATGGGGAAGGATCAGGGCTGGTTGAGATCCGCGCCGTCGCGGTAGTAGTCGCCGAGCAGGTGCTCGGTGAAGTACTCGAAGCTCAGGCGCTGGAAGTAGTCGGTCATCGGTCCGAAACCATGCGCCTGACCCGGCAGCAACATGAAGTCGAAGCGCTTTCCCGCCTTGATGAGCGCGTTCACCAACCGAATCGTGCCGCCCGGATGGACATTGTTGTCCATATCCCCATGGACGAGCAAGAGCTTGCCCTTGAGGTTTCCGGCCAATTCATGGTTCGCCGGGACTTTGATCTCAAACTTCGTCTCGGTGGATTGGACGCCCGTCTGCTGCCCCTGAGTTTGCGTTTGCCCCTGAGTCTGTCCCTGGGCTGAGCCTGAGCCGGCCGCCCCACCGGAGCCCATTCCCTGGCCCTGACCGGAACCCATGCCGGAGCGCACCGGCACTTCCTTCAGTCCGTGGTGCTGTTCACTCCAGTTGGCGTTGTAAATGTTGTTGTCGTGATTGCCGGCGCTGGAGACCCCCACCTTGAAGAAGCTGTTAAAGGGCGGCTGCAACAGTGCCGCGGCGGTCATGAACCCTCCGCCGGAGTGACCGTAGATTCCCACCCGATCCAGGTCGACAAACGAGTGGCGCGCCGCAAGCTGCTCGATGCCGGTCTTCTTGTCCGGTAGGCCGTAATCCCGCAAGTTGTAATAGCCGAAGCTGTGGAAGGCATTGGAGCGCTGAGGATTGCCGCCCCGGTTGCCGATCTGGATGACGATGAATCCAAGCTGCGCCAACCGCTGCTGGCTGGAGTATGGAGCAAAGCGGGTCACGACTGACTCGGTTTGGGGTCCCGGGTAAACGTGCGCGATGATCGGATACTTCTGTCGGGGATTGAAGTCGAAGGGCTTCCACATATTCCCGTAGATGTCCGTCACACCGTCAGCGGCCTTTACCTTGAAGGTCTCCGGCATCTTCCAGCCATATTCACGGAGCCGAGACAGGTCCATCTCCGCCAGGTCGAGGAGCGGCTTGCCGTCCTCTCCGCGCAGAACCGCCCGGGGCGAGAGATCCACGCGAGAGAAGGTGTCCACCACATACTTCTTGCTCGTGGATAACGTGGACTGGTGGTCCGCGTCGCCGGGGTCCAGGAGCGTGAGGTCCTTCCCGTCCGTCTTCACGCGGTACAGATGCGTGTAATAGGGGTTCTCCCCCACTTCCCGACCCACACCGCGGAACCAGACGAGGCCCTTCGCCGCGTCGGAGTCGACAATGGCATCCACACGGTAGGGCCCTGAGGTGATCTGCTGCTTGAGCGTGCCGTCGTGGCTGTAGAGGTAGAGATGCCCCCAGCCGGACCGCTCCGACCACCAGATGAAGTCGCCGCCGGGCTTCATGTATCGAACCGGCTGCGTCTCCAGAAACGCGTTGTCCACGGCCTCCGAAAGAAGGACCCGGGTCTCGGATGTCTCCGGATCGAGATCGCACAACTCCAGGTGCCGCTGGAGTCGATCTCGCCGGACGAAGCGCACGTGTCGCGTACCCTCGGTCCAGTGGACGTTGTAGAGCCGTTGGTCCCGATAGCGAGCCACGTTGATCTTCTGAAGCTGTTTGTCGGATCTCCGGAACAGGTGCAGCTCGACCTGAGCCACGTTTTCCTCACCGGGGAGCGCATAGCGGTACGAAAGCAGCGAGGGTCTTGGCTCCGCGAGAGCGTTGACCAGGAACAGTTCCCGCACTTTCCGCGCATCGATCCGGGTGATGACAAACCACTGGGAGTCCTCGGACCAGCTCGCGTTCACCCGAACGCGCTCTTCGCGGGGAGGGGCAGTCTGGCCGCCCATGCCGCCGGTCTGCTGCTGGGTCTGACCGGTGTTCTGCTGCGTCTGGCCGGTGTTCTGGCCGCCCCCGAATCTCCTGCGCTGCTGGGGCTCCACCCACGGATCGTCCTCGCCATCCCACGGCCCGGCGTCCATCTCGTCGTCGAAGCTTCCGACGAACCCGGTGGGGTTGTCGCGACTGCCGAAGCTGTAGTTCCGCTCTCCGTCCTTGCTGAGCTGGATCGCCTGAGCCTCGGCGCCGACTTCGGCGAAGTAGAGGTTGTGATCGCGGGCGTAGACAAAGGCCTTCTTGTCCGGCGCCAGGTTTCGGAAGTCGCCGCCCGCACCCCCGAAGCGAGGGGGTCCGCCACCCATCGGCGGGTTCGGCGGCGCCGAGCCATCCGCCGGCCGCGCGGCGCCGAGACTCTTGAGGGTCTCCTTCTCCAGATCCCACTCCAGGCGGGTCTGCTCAACCGTGAACTGGAACTTCTTGCGATCCTCTGTGAAGGTCACGGTCGTGATCGGCAAGGTGGTGGTGTCGTACGGCTTCTTCAACACCTCCGACAGCGCCGCAGCCATCTTCGCCGTATCAAAGAGCAGTTTCCGGCGCTTCTCCGAAGGCTGCACGTGGTAAAAAGTCACCCCGCCCGCATCTCGCCAGGAGTACCAGAACTCATCCGTCTTCCCGATGAAGTTGGGAGCGACCAGACTGCTGTGGGTCAGCGGTCGAAGGGCGTCCTGCGAGAACTTGTCCGAGAGCTTCCAGTTTGCTCGCCGCGAGCGAGCCTCCTGGGTCACTCCTGCGGCCGAGGAGAGCAGGAGCATGCCCAGCGCGGCGAACAGCACCGCGCGACGGCGAGCACCGGATTTCACCGGGATCGAAAAGGACAGGGGTGGGACTGAGAACATGAGACGGAGCCTCCAACAGGAAATGTTGGAGCTACCGTTCCGCCAACCCTGCCGACGCCCCGCTGAGCGTTTACTCGGTGCACCCCGTGCCCGATCAGATTCCCCGCTGGGCGAGATTCGCACGTACTGCGTCCCACCGCTCGGCGTGGGAGTCATTGAACACCACCGGCTCAAATCCCAGTTTCAGGTAGGATCCAATAGCGGGCAATCGCCAGTCGTCGGTCCTCAGCAGGGCCTGCTTGAAATCGTTGTCTCGAAACCAGTGCAGTACCGCACAGGTGACCAGCACGCCGAGTCCCAACCCCCGGTACGCCGGCGCCACCCCGACCATATGCACATAGCCCACCTCGCGCGTGAAGGCAGGCAGCACATAACTGGAAGCCGAACCCTGCGGTTCGCCGTCCATCACCGCCATAAAGCACCCATCGGCGCGGAACTCGATGCGCTCCACCAACTCGGCGCGACACCGCTCCGCGGTCCAATCTCTGCCGATGCAATCATTCATGATCCGAGCCCAGTGAGCTTCGTCACCCGGCTGAAACGTTCGAAGTTCACAGTCGGGGGGGATCTCCAGAGCGGGCAGTTCGCTCAGATCCTTGCGGATCATCTCCAGTTGGGACGGGGACGCGCTCATGGTTCCTGGCTCCGTCGGACTGCGATCCACGCCGCTTCAGCCGATCGCTTCTCCCGATTCCAGTCCCGGGCGCCCATCCCCTCCCTTGCTCCCCGTTCTCCTGAGACTTAGCTCCAGTTGCAACCTGTGAGACAATAGGCGCGACGCTCCCGCAAACTACTGCCGACTCGGAAGCCACTGCTGGAAACCACGAGGTTGGGTGCACCCGGAATGGACCGCCTGAGAGATTGGATTCGACTCACCAAAACCGGTGCATCCGCGCGCCGCCTGAACCTCTTACTCGACCACTACGGTTCCCCCGAGGCCCTCTTCGACTCCGACGCGGCCACCGTGGCGCTCACCCTGGGCTGCAGACGCTCGACCGCCGAAAAGATCCTGGACCCGACCCACCAGGCGACTGATTTGGAACTGCGCCTGATGGAACGGTTGGGCATCAACGTGTTGACCCGAGGCGCCCCCGACTACCCCTCGCTCCTCGCACAGATCTCGGACCCGCCACCCGCCCTGTACTGCCGCGGCGAACTCCGGCCGGAAGACTCAAACTCCGTCGCTCTGGTCGGCAGTCGGCGGTGCGGAGACTACGGCAAACGGATGGCGGAGCAACTCGGTCGGGCACTCGCTGCGGCCGGAGTCACCGTCATCAGCGGACTGGCGCGAGGCATCGACACAGCAGCCCACCGGGGCGCCCTGGCGGAGGGCCGCACCATCGCCTGCACCGGCTGCGGCGCCGATGTGATTTACCCCTCCGAGAACGGTGAACTCATCGACCGCATCATCCGAAGCGGCGCCGTGGTCACCGAGTATCCCCTTGGCGCCAAACCGGACTCGTGGCACTTTCCCGCGCGAAACCGCATCATCTCCGGACTCTCGCTGGGAGTGGTTGTGGTGGAGGCGCCGGCGCGGAGCGGAGCGCTCATCACTACCGACTTCGCAGCGGAACAGGGGCGCGACGTCTTCGCCGTACCGGGCCGAATTGATGACGGCCGCAGCGAGGGCGCCAACCGCTTGATTCAGGATGGCGCTAAGCTGGTTCAGTCTGTCGCGGACATTCTGGAGGAACTCCGGCCGTGCGCAGAGCAGTTGTCGCTTCGCCTGGAGTTGGAAGCGGCGGCGCCCAGAGTTCCACGATCGAGCAGCAAGCGACCGAAGACTCCTGAGGAACCGTCGCCGAAGTCGAACTCCGTGGAGTTGACCGAAATCGAGTCCACGCTGTTGGAGTTACTCGGCGAGGATCCGGTGGCGATCGACGACCTGATCCTGGAAGCTGGGTTGCCGGCTCAGAAGGTCACCAGCACTCTCCTGATGTTGGAACTCAAGGGTCTGTCGCGACGGCTGGCCGGCAATCTGTATTCCCGCGTCTGATGACGGGCTCCAATTTCGTCCATTCGGAAAGTGGTGAACGTCACAAGTGAGGGGAACTGCACGGGGCCTCGATTTCGGCAGTTCTAGGTTGAGCGGTCTTGCACGGGGCCGCTCACGATCCTCTCCCCCACCATCCATGCTCACCCTCCCCGACATCTTTACGACACCGATCATCGCCCTGCTGTTCTCGGCGATGCTGATGCCTCTTCTGAACATCGTGGCCAACCGAACCGGGTTTGTGGATGTTCCCAATGCTCGAAAGATCCACTCCCGACCCATACCGCTTTTGGGGGGCGTGGCGGTTTACGGGGGAGTCATTTTCGCCCTGCTCGCCCGAGGGCCCATGGACCTCGGTTTGGCCTTGATGATGGTCGCCTCGTTCCTCGTGATGGCGCTGGGCGTGGTGGACGACAAGCTGGATCTCAATTCCCGCTACCGACTGATGCTGCAGGTGGCGATCGCCTACGCGCTGACCTTCGCCGGGGTGCGCTTCCACTTCTTCCCCTTTGAGCCTCTGGATCACATCGTCACCGTCCTGTGGATTGTGGGCGTCATCAATGCAATGAACTGCCTCGACTGCGCCGACGGCACAGCGGGCGGCACCTGCCTGATGGTTTTCCTCTGCCTCGCGGGCCTCTCCATTGTGAACGGACGTCTCTTCGTGGCTCAGGCCTGCCTCGCGGGAGCGGGCGCGGTCGGCGGGTTTCTCATCTTCAATTTCCCACCCGCCAAAGTCTTCCTGGGAGATACGGGCAGCACGTTTCTGGGATTGATGACGGCGGTTCTCGCCATTCTGGCTGATCCGACCCCCACCACCGACTGGCAACTCCCGATCGCTCCCTTTGCCCTCATCGTGCCCGTGTTCGATATCATCTGGGTCCATACCCGGCGCTTCCAGGCAGGCATTCGCTCCCCTCGCGAGCTTCTCTCGTCGAACGGCAAAGACCACGTGCCCCACCGGCTGATGGCGCATGGACTTTCCAAGCGCGGTTGCACCATGATCGTGGCGCTCCTGTCGGCGCTGGCCGCGGGCGGAGTGCTTGCGCTGGCTTCCGGACAGTGGCTCATCGCCGCCATGGCCGCGATCACCCTGAGTTCCATTCTCTGGCACATCGAAGAGGGCGCGGATGTCTATATTCGGGATGACGGCGTTGCTATCTTCCGGGTGGAGACGCCCACCCTTCCGTCCCCTGCGCCGCCGCTAGTAGTTGGCCCGTTGACTGGTGAATCTACCTTGAGGCCCACGTCCGCCAGAGCCCTGCACGAAGTGCGCGGATGAGCCGGGAAGCCGCCACTCAGCCGCGACGGCAGCAGCTCTCTGCACTGGTGGTCGTCGCCCTGCTGGCCGTACCCATTCTCTTCGGCGGCCCGCAGCACGAACGGGTCACGCGCTTCGTGGTTTACGGCCTCCTCGGTGAGGCCGTTTTGCTCGTCTGGCTCTTCCGAAACCGCTCTTCGCTCGGGGTGGTCGGACGGTTCTTTGCCTCGGGCCCGGGGTTGGCATCGCTCGCCTACCTTGGCTGGAGCGTTCTGGGTCTGGTCTTCAGCATCGACCCCGTTTACAGCCAGGTCGGCTTCATCCAGCTTGCGTTCGGCATTATCCTCTTCACGGTCATCGCCTGCGAGTTCAGCGATCCGATCTACCAGCGCGCGCTCCTGGGAGCAATTCTGGTGCTCGGCATCGTCCCACCGAGCTGGGCGTTCTTGCTGAATGCCGACGGGCGCTGGTCGGATCGGGCAGGCACATTTCACGATTGGCAGCTCCTCGGTGGATTCCTGGGGCTCCTCTTCCCGGTCATCTGCGGAGTCGCCGTCGGAGTTCGGAGCCGAATCGGGAAAACGCTGTCGCGACTGGCCCTGGCCACCACCGCAGTGGGGCTGATGTTGACCCACTGCCGCAGCGCCTGGATCGGGGCCGGTGTCGGAATGGTGGTCTTCGGCGTCCTCTACGTGAGACTCCTCCGAGCCACGGCAGCCTCTCCGCAGAGCCGTCGTGATCTCTCGCTCACCCTCGGCATCGTGTTGGCCGGCTGCATCCTGTTCCTGGTCGCCGCCCCGGGCGGGCAGACGATCCGAACCCGGGTCCGCTCCATCGCCACGCTTTCGGACGACTCGGGATGGAATGATCGGGTGACTCTGTGGAACAACGCCCTGCTCCTCATCCAGAAGCGGCCGCTGCTCGGCTCCGGCCTGGGAACCTACGGGTTGGCGCTGGCGGCAGAAAATCTGGGACCGCGGTCCGAATTGCTGGTTCGAGAAACCGGCCCAACCCTCTCGGAGAATGCACACAACCTCTACCTCCAACTCGCGGCTGAGCAGGGCTTCATCGGTCTCTGCCTCTACCTGAGTGTGCTCGCACTGTGCATCCTTCGAGGACTTCGCGCGTTGTTCGTCGGCGCCGATCCGGTTCGGAAGGCGGCTCTCGCAGGCGCCGTCGCGGCACTTGTGGGGCAATCCGTGGATGCCTTCGCCAACCCGGCCTGGGTCTACCCCGAGGTCTCAACCTTCTTCTGGATGGTGATGGGCACCGTATTGGCGCTCTCGCACTCGACGACTGCCGCGGAAGCGGCTGAGGCTACCGAGTACGCAGTCACCCACCCGCGCCGGCCCTTCACCTTCCTGGGGCGAGCGGCGCGGACCGCAGCGCTGGGTTGCGTGGCGCTCTGGATTGGGCAGGAGTTGCTGGAGATGGGCTCCCGCACCGACCGCGCCACCGGGCGCCAGGATGCCCAAGCTCGAACGACGGCGGTCCCATCGTACGGCTCGGACATCGATCATCTCGCTCTCGATTACCTCGGCGACGGCCTCTCTCCCGCCGCCACCCCCGCCCTGGGTTCCGGCGAGTTTACGGTGGGGCGGCCTGGCTCAGCGGCTCGATTCAAAATCTGGGCCGTGGCAGCCGGGGGGCGCGCCATCATGGATGTGACCGGCGAGGGCTCAGGTCGGCTGGATGTCCGAGTGGAGGGAGAGTTAGCGTCCCTCTTCCAGGGCGGGCTGCGTGGAACCGCACAGCTCACCTATCCGTTCATCATGCTGCCGCCCTCTCGCGGACGGCAGTTGCACGTGGTCTTCCGAATTCCCCCAACGCGCACGATGACGGGTGAACTCGTCGCGACCTACCGCTACGGACGAAACAATCGGGAAACTGCGGAAGCCCGCTACGTCCTCACCGTGCACCCCTGAATCAAAAAAAAACGGTCCCGGTGAGTGTTCACCGGGACCGCACGTTCCTTCAACACGCCCGGCTGGGGCCACTTCTATTCGACCGACTCCACAGCCGTCCAGGCTCCCTGCGCGGCGCTGGAAGCCACCGCAGCTTCGATGAACGCGATGCCGGCGGCGCCGTCGACGACATCCGGGTGAGGGAACGCCGCGGGCCCCGCCTCTCCGGCCTTTGCACGAAGCTGGAGCTGAATCGTCTTGTGCAGGTTGGCCAGCGCCTCGTGGAAGCCTTCCGGGTGACCGCTGGGAACCCGGATGTAAGGCTTCACGCTGTCCGGGAAGTAACCGTACTCCGCGCCCAAGCGGAATACTTTGACCGGCTCGCCGCCCCGCAGTACCTTGAGAGAGTTGTGATCTGTGATCGACCACTCGATGGTACCCTTCTCGCCGATCACACGGAACCCGTTGTCATTCTGGGCGCCGATGGTGACCTGCGAGGCCGAAATGGTCGCAATCGCGCCGTTGCACAATCGGGCAAACACTGTGAAGTCATCATCCAGAGCCCGACCCCCCACAAACGTGGTGAGGCGCCCGCTGACTTCCCGGGCCGTGAGTCCGCACACGAAGCGGATGAATTCATAGGCATGAGTGCCGATGTCCCCGCCGCAGCCCGACGCTCCCGACTTCGAGGGGTTCACTCGCCATTCTGCCTGCTGTACGCCGAGATCTTCCGTACGTCCAGCCAGCCAGCCCTGCGGATACCAGGTCTCCACCTTGCGGATGTTCCCGATGTCGCCGCCCCGAACCATCTCCCGGGCCAGCATCACCATGGGAAAACCGGTGTAGGTGTACGCCACGATGAACGGCAAACCGGCCGCACGAGTGGCGGCGACGAGGTCCCGAGACTCCTCCAGCGTGATCGTGAGCGGCTTCTCGCACAGCACGGCGATGCCGGCTTCCAGCGCGGCCTTCGCAATGGCATGGTGCGAGTCATTCGGTGTCACGATGGTGACGTAATCGATTCGCTCTCCTTCGGGGAGTTTGCTCTCCTCCGTAAACAGGGTTTGATAGTCCGGATAGCCGCGAGTGAAAAAGTGCTCACGGGCCGACTCGATGGAGCCTGCTGCAGAAGAGCGCAGGGCGCCCGCCGTGAGCTCGGCGGAGTTGTCCATCAGGATGGCGGTTCGGTGGGGGCCGCCGAAGAAGTTGCTGGGGCCGCCTCCGCCCACCATTCCGACTTTCAGCTTGCGTGACAGGGCCATATGTCGACGTTTCCTTCCAAACCAGCGGCGCTGCGAGTTCGCCTGCATCGCCAGGCGGGAACGAGTTCCATCCGATTCCCGCCGGGTCCTCCCTCACTATTTCGCGCGGGGCCGGCCGCTTCAGCGAAGCGACCCCTCCACCTTACAGTTCCCGCAAGAACTGAATCAGGTCTCCAAGCTCTTCCGCGCTTAACGTCGCGGCTTTCCCGTGCTTGCCCTGAGGGTCATGCTTGCTGAAGATCGAATCCAGTGTCGGCGCCCGGCCATCGTGGAGGTAGGGGTAGGTGTCGAATACGCCGTTGAGGTGGGGCACGTCCAGGTCCACACCTTCCGGGGTGGTGCCGATGAAGCCCTTCCGCTGTCCACCCCACTTCGGTCCGGTGTGGCACGTGCGGCACTCCGCCTTGCCCTCGAACAGCAACTTGCCGCGCAGGGCGGGCGCAGTCATCGTCTGATCGGCATTTCGGTACGGGTTTGGGCCGATCGTGAGCGACTGCACGAACTCGGTCAGCCTGAGCCGACGCTCTGGGGTGAGCGGCGGGCCCTGCAAGAGCTTGGCCACTTCGGTGCCGACAAACTCCTCGACATCCTTGTCATGGCCGGTCCACCGAAACGGCGCGGTGTCCGCGATCTCTCCACGCAGGCTCCGCACATTTCGGTTGGTCTCCTTCCCGAATGCATCGGGAACGTGGACAAACTTCCAGGAGATGCCGTCGGAGAGACCATCGGGATGGCACGAGTTGCAACTGAACTGACCGCCGCGAGTCTGTGTGGCGCTTACGAACAAGAACCGACCGATCAGATCTTTTTGAGGCTTTGTGGGCACGCCGAGGTCGACCCTTCGCGTCACCTTCTTGCCGGCAAGATCCACGACGGCAACGTCGTTCGAGAGGTGATTGGCCACCCACACTTCGGTCCCATCCGGCGAGAGCGCAAGTCCCCGAGGCTGCGCGCCGACCGCCTTCACGGTGACCGCATCCCCCTGGTACACCGGCAAGATCTGCAGGCTGTGGCCGCCCCCGCAGGTCATGTAGACGGTCCGGCCGTCCGCCGAGAAGACGACGGAGTCGGGCTCCGCGACATCGGCCCCGATCAGGTCGAGCCAGATGTTCTGATCGCCGTTGCGGCCCCCGTTGGGTCGCACGACAAACGCCTGATTCGACCAGACGCCCACCGGAGTTTCGGTCGCCCGCTCGTTCTGGGCGCGCTGTGCGATGGCATAGGCCCGGCGCCCATCCGGGAAGAGATCCAACCCCTTCAGATTCACAGCGGGCGTGGGACCGTCGCCAATTCGTCGGCCCGACGCGACTTCATAGAAGCCCACCGAGCCCTCGGAAAAGTTCCCCGAGGCCAGCACGCTGCCGTCGCGAGACAGTGCAAGCGCCCGCGGGCGACGCCCCGTGGGCCATCTCGCCGTGATCTCTCCGGTCGCGACGTTGACCACTGCGATCTGATCCAACTGGCTCACACTCACGAAGGCCGTGGACCCGTCTCGGGAGAGCACCACGTCATACGGCGCTCCCGGCAGGGCCGTGAGGCGGCGGCTCTGAGTTGCGAGCTGGATGAACGCCACCGAACCGGTGAGGCTGTTTGTCACCACCGCGGTCTTGCCGTCCGGCGTGATCGCCAGACCCGTCGGCTCCCCACCGCCGGTGGGGACGTGCGCGAGCACCTTCCCCGTGGCTCGCTCGATGACCCCCAGGGCACCCTCGTCGAACTCGGTGACATAAACCCGGGCGCCGTCCGGCGAGAAGGCGATCTCGTACGGCGCCCGCGTGCCGCGAGGGGCCGGGCGAACCGATGCAAAGGGGTCCGGCAATTCGTCTTGCGCCAGCGCGGCGAGAACCGGGAGTGCGGCAACAAGCAGCGCGAGAGACGCTGCGGCAGCGGAAAAACGCAGTTTGCTCATAGTTCGTCGTGGGCCAGGGGTTCCGTCCCGGTGAGTGGCGAGAAGGGCCGATCCGTCGCCGTCTGCTCCACCGACGGACGCTTCATCCACCATGATGATACGAGAATCATCGCGCCGCCCGCACGTTCGCGCTCGGCTGGAGAACTTGCCGTGTCCTCTCTCGCAAACAACTCGGAGACCGCTGTGTATCTGGAGTGGCTCGACGCCTGGCACGAGCGACTGTCGCCCGTTTCCCTGGTGGAAGACATTATTCGCGAAGCCGGCAACCCCGGCGCGGTGGGAGTTCTCCTCGTGGACCTGCTGGTGGGCTTTTGCTCGGAGGGCCCGCTCTCCAGCCCGAGGGTCGGGCGACTGACGCCGGGCGGGGCGGAACTGGTGCGAACGTGCCTGAAGGTGGGTATCCGCACGATTGGACATGCCGCCGACTCGCACTCGGCCCACGCCGCCGAGTTCGCGGCGTTCCCCCCACACTGCACCACGGGCTCTCCGGAGTCCGAACGAGCGGCGGAATTCGCAAATCTCGAGTTCCAGGGCGTTGTGACGTACCTCCCCAAGAACTGCATCGCGATCGGCCAGTCGCCCCACTTTCAACCCTGGCTCGACGCAAACTCTGAGGTAAGACACTGGATCGTCCTCGGAGATTGTACGGACTTCTGTGTCTACCAGGCCGCCATGCACCTGTTGACCGCGGGCTATCAGATCGATCAACCCAGGGTGGTGTGGCTCCCCGCGAACCTGATCGACACCTACGACCTGCCGACTCAAACAGCCCGCGAACTGGGCGCCTTCCCCCACCCCGGCGACTTCCACCATCGAGTGTTTCTCACTCATCTCGCCCTCAATGGCGCCCGGGTCGCGAGTGAAATCACGCCGTGAGGCGCAGTCCGGACTCGGGTGGCTATACTTTGCGAGTTGTTTCAAGCTCTGCCCATGCCGACGAGACGGAATGAGCGGCAGGTATCCAGGAGAGAGCGCCTCGCGGGCGCAAAGGTGTTCGATTGAAGCCCCGAATCGGAGTTACGAGCGGTTTGGCCGGTCCCGAATGGGGACCGGGAGGCACATCCTGGGATCCCTATGCGGATGCGGTCGCGGCAGCCGGAGGCGAACCGATCCATCTGGCGTCTTCCACGCGCGGACGGGAAGCCGAAGTGTTGAGTGACCTCCAGGGCATCCTGTTTACCGGAGGTCTGGACGTGCACCTCTCTAACTTCCGTGTCCGGGTCGATCTGGAAGGGCTCACGGTCGATGAGTACCAGGAGACCTATCGTATGGAGCCGGAGCCTCAACGCGACGCGTACGAGCTCCCGCTGCTGGATCTCGCGCTCCAGCGTGACCTCCCGATCCTGGGCATCTGCCGCGGCTGTCAACTCCTCAACGTGGGAATGGGCGGCGGTCTGATCCTCGACATTCCGCTTCAAACGGGTACCCGTTTGCGTCACGCCGCCTTTCCGCCGCCGGAACGCAAGAGCAGCGCGCACTCCCTTTCCATCGAGCCCGGCACCCTTCTCGCATCC
Organism: Actinomycetota bacterium; assembly: GCA_005798285.1. GTDB lineage: Bacteria > Armatimonadota > SYMT01 > SYMT01 > SYMT01 > F1-80-MAGs030. The sequence goes on along the minus strand of SYKE01000126.1, from coordinate 1,279 downwards.
TACCTGGACCCGCTGGTGGTGGACCGCTGCAACAGTCGCCACCACCAGGCAATTCCGAGCACTCCCGCGCCCGGGCTTCGAGTCTCCGCCATCTCGCCGGAGGATCGAATCGTCGAAGCGGTGGAAACACCCGAACGGAGATGGGTGATCGGAGTGCAGTGGCATCCCGAGCACCGCCTGGACCCCGAAGTACGCCGATTGTCCCGACCCCTCTTTACGGGCTTCGTTGAAGCCTGCACGTGATCCGCGCCCCCGGGCGTCAGGGCGCAGGGATGTTCCTGCCCTCAACCGAACGAAAGCCTGTTATGACTCGACCTGTTCCCACAGCCCTTCTCCTTCGCGAAGGAGATGACGTCGCCGTTGCGGTGCGTTCTCTCCGGGCCGGAGACACCATTGCGGTAGGCGGCAATGAAATTCGAATCCGTCAGGACATCCCTGCCGGTCACAAGATCGCGGTGCACTCCGTTCCTGAAGACGGAGCGGTGCACAAGTACGGTCAGATCATCGGCTTCGCTCGCTCCGGCATCGAAGCCGGAGACCACATCCACAGCCACAACCTGGGTGTGAAGCCGTTGACCCTGGAGTACGAGTACTCCACTGCCGTGCCCGAGGTGCAGTACTACCCCGAAGCCGAGAGGCGGACCTTTCAGGGTTTCAAGCGGCCCAACGGCAAGGTGGGGACCCGCAATTACCTGGCGGTCGTCTCAACGGTGAACTGCTCCGCATCGGTGACCCGGTTCATCGCGGAGCGCTTCCGCGGGGACGCCTTGAAGGCGTTTCCCAACGTGGACGGCGTCATCGGCATCAAGCACGGCACGGGCTGCGGCATGAACGTGGCGGGAGCCGACCTTCGGATGCTCGAACGGACCCTCGCGGGTCACGCTCGCCATGCGAATGTGGCCGGCTACATCCTGATGGGCCTCGGCTGCGAGACCAACCAGGCTTCCACCATGATTCAGAACACGGGACTGCTGTCGATCGGCACGCCCACGTCGAATCCTACCGTCGTCACGATTCAAGCCGAGGGCGGGGTTACGAAGGCCGTGGAGCGGGGGGTGCGGGAAATTGAAAAGCTGCTCCCGTACGCCAACAGCTTCACGCGAAGCACCCAGCCCATTTCCGAGATCTTCGTCGGCACGAACTGCGGCGGGTCGGACGGCAACTCCGGCATCACCGCCAATCCGGCTGTCGGCTGGATGACGGATGAGTTGGTGCGGAACGGCTCCACCTCCGTACTCGCCGAAACGACGGAGACCTACGGCGCGGAGCACCTGCTCAC
>SYKE01000125.1 GCA_005798285.1 Actinomycetota bacterium | reverse complement strand
ATCATCGGTCCTAACGGCGCGGGCAAGTCGACCCTGCTGAAGGCGGCGCTTGGCCTCGTTCCGGCGGCATCCGGTTGGGTTAAGGTCTATGGGAAGCCCTACGACCAGCAGCGACGATTGGTCGGGTACGTGCCGCAGCGGGAGTCCGTCGACTGGGACTTCCCCACCGATGCGCTCGATGTGGTGCTGATGGGAAGATACGGCCACCTCGGGTGGCTGGGCCGGCCCCGACCGGCTGACCGGGCCATCGCGATGGACGCCCTGCAAAAGGTCGGAATGGCTGACTACGCCCGCCGGCAGATCAGCCAGCTCTCGGGCGGTCAACAGCAGCGGGTGTTCCTCGCCCGAGCGCTGGCCCAGGAGGCTTCGCTCTATTTCATGGACGAACCGTTCGCCGGGGTCGATGCCGCTACCGAGAAAGCCATTGTGGCGCTTCTCGCCGAGCTCCGCGCTCAAAAGAAGACCGTGCTCGTGGTGCATCACGATCTTCAAACCGTTCGAGAGTACTTCGATTGGGTGATCATGCTCAATATGCGGCAGATTGCGGTCGGGCCAACTCCGGAAGTTTTCAATTCTTCTAACCTGAACAAGACCTACGGCGGCCGGCTCAACATCGTCACCGAGGTGGCGGAGGCAGTGGCGCGGGGTGTTCCCGAAGGTCGAATACGATGAACTGGCTCTGGGATCCCAACGCGCGATGGATCCTCGGCGGCTGCATGCTGCTGGGATTGAGCAGCGGGGTGCTCGGTTCGTTTGCGTTTCTCCGCAAACGGAGCTTGCTCGGCGATGCGCTGGCGCACGCAGCGCTTCCTGGGGTCTGTCTGGCGTTCATCATCACCGGCTCCCGCTCGCTGGGAGGCTTCCTGGTGGGCGCCGCACTGGCGGGATTGGTGGGCGCAGCGTGCATCCAGGTGATCACCCGCTACTCCCGCGTGAAGGAAGATGCGGCGCTGGGACTGGTTCTCTCGGTGTTTTTCGGATTCGGGATTGTGCTGCTCACTCTCATTCAACAGTCGCAGAAAGCAAGCCAGGCCGGGCTCGACAAACTCGTGTTCGGGCAGGCGGCCGCTATGGTGAGTGGAGACGTGCAGACCATGGCGATTTGCGCTGGTGTGGTTTGCCTGGCTACCTTCGCGCTCTTCAAAGAGTTCAAGCTGCTTTGCTTCGATCCCGGCTTCGCCCGGGGGCTCGGCTATCCCACCGCCTTGCTGGACGGGCTGCTGATGCTGCTCATCGTCCTCGCTGTGGTGGTCGGGCTCCAGGCGGTCGGGGTGGTGCTGATGGCCGCGATGCTGATCACCCCCGCGGCGGCGGCGCGCCTCTGGACCGATCGCCTCGACCACATGGTCGTCTTTGCGGGCCTGTTCGGCGCGCTTTCGGGGGCTATCGGCACCGGACTGAGTACAATGACCCTTCGCATGCCCACCGGACCGCTGATTGTCCTGGCGGCGACTTCCGTGTTTGCCGCGTCCCTGGTTGCAGCGCCCCGCAAGGGCCTCATCGCCCGATGGGTGCGACTGATCCGGCTTCGACGACAGGTCGCGCGGGAACATGCGCTCCGATCGCTGTACGAGTTGGCCGAGAGCCGCTCGAACTGGACCGCGACCATCTCGGTGGCCGACCTGGCCGCGTCCCGCGGCAACGCGGAGAGCGGGCTCCGCCGGGTCCTCGGAGAGTTGGGTCACGAGGGTCTGATTCGGGTCGAGGGCGGGTCCATCTCTCTCACGGAGAGCGGCTTAAACGCAGCCTACCAGGTCGCGCGAAATCATCGCCTCTGGGAGATGTTCCTGATGCACGAAGGGCAGTTGGGGGCCGACCATGTGGATCGGGACGCCGACGTCATCGAGCACCTTCTGCCGCGCTCCATCGTTGAGGAGTTGGAGCGCCTCCTCGTCGTACACGGTCGCCACCCCGAGCTACCGCCGAGCGTCCACCCGCTGAGGAGCGTTTGATGAGCAGTGCGGGATGGATCATGTTGATCGGCGCCCTTGTGGGCGGCTCGTGCGCCCTCCTCGGGTGCTTCCTCGTGCTGCGGAAGATCTCGATGCTGGGCGACGCCATCAGCCACGCCATTCTGCCCGGCATCGTCATCGCGTTCCTGATGACCGGCAGCACCTCGTCGTTTCCCATCTTTGTCGGCGCCATCGTGCTCGGTCTTCTCACGGCGTTTCTGGTGCAAACCCTCGCCCGGAGCGGCGTTCAGGGCGACGCGGCGATTGGCGTGACGTTCACTTCGCTCTTCGCGATCGGGGTCGTGCTCGTGTCGCAGTACGCGGCCCAGAAGGATCTCGATCTCGACTGTGTGCTCTACGGTGAGATTGCATTCACGCCGTTCGACCGGGTCGGCGGCGTCCCACGCGCCTTCTGGGTCAACCTGGCTCTTCTCGCGGTGAACGGCATCGTGCTGGGGCTGTTCTACAAGCAGTTCAAGCTCTGCGCCTTCGACCCGGAAATGGCCTCCGCCGTGGGGATCTCGGTGGCTGGATTCCATTACCTGCTGATGGCGCTGGTATCGATCACCACTGTCGGGGCCTTCGAAAGCGTGGGCGCCATTCTGGTGGTGGCGATGTTGATTGTGCCGGCTGCCACCGCCTACTTGCTGACCGATCGGCTGGAGTGGATGCTCGCCATTGCGGTCGGATTGGGCGCCGCGTCTTCGGTGGCGGGCTACTTCATGGCGCGCGGGCTCGGGTGCTCCATCGCCGGCGCGATGGCCTCAGTGGGTGGACTGTTCTTCGCGACGGCGTTCCTCTTCTCCCCTTCCCACGGTGTGGTGACGCGGCGCGTGGCCCAGGGTCGCATGCGGCGAACCGTCGCGAATGAGGACATGTTGCTATGGGCCGGGCGCCGCCTCGAGATCGAAGCCGAACCTGCCTTCGACCTGCGAACCGTGTCGCGAGGAATCGAGCGCCTGCCCCGGGATACCGGCACGATCGTCTCCAGGATGCTCCGGGCCGGACTCCTCATGGAAGTCGAGGGCCGCTATCGCCTGACGGAACGCGGCGAGGGTCGAGCTCTGGAGTTGATTCGACGGCATCGAGTCTACGAGTCTTACCTGGATGAGCTCGGTTACCCGGTCGACCATCTCCACGCCGCGGCGGATCGCGTGGAGCACCACCTCTCCCCCGCCCTCACGGCGGCCATGGATGCCGCCGTCGCCTACCCGGAGCGCGACCCGCAGGGGAAACCGATCCCGGGCTCTCAGGACCCTCGCTAATGGCCGTCATCCGTTCCGTTGAGGCGCACTGGCTTCAGGCGCACATTCCCGAAGATCGCCAGCATTTGAGCGACTTCGGACGCATGGACACCTTCAACTCCGGGCTCGTCATCGTCCGCACCGATGATGGCGGCGTCGGGTACGGCGAGGGCAAAGTCCACGTCGGAAGCGCCGGCAATTACCGGACCTTCTGTGCCTACGTCCACCATGAGTTGAGGCCTCTGCTCCTGGGAGAGGACCCGGACCGTGTTTCGGGACTCTGGCAGAAGATGTACTGTGGCGCCCGCGCCGGACACGCACGAACGCACGGCAGAACCTTCCCTACACTGGGCCGGCGGGGCGTGCCCCTCTCCGCGATCTCCGCGGTCGATATCGCGCTGTGGGATCTGAAAGGGCGCCAGGCAGGACTTCCCGTTTACGACCTGCTCGGTGGCAAATGTCGGGACCGCATCCTCGCCTATGCCAGCGGAGGCTGGTGCGGCGTGGGTGAGATCGGCGACGAGGGCCGGGAGTTCGTCCGCCTCGGCTATCGCGCGCTCAAGATTCGCGCCGGCCTGCAGGATCCCACCGTAGCGATCAGCGCCCAGCGCGTTCGCGAACTCCGGGCCGCCGTGGGACCCGATGTCCAGTTGATGATCGATGCCCACGGGACCCTCAGTGTTGCCGACGCGAAGCGGCTCTGCCGCAAGGTCGAGGACTGTGATGTGGCCTGGTTTGAAGAGCCTACCGCGATCGATCACCCAGCAGCAATGGCGGAGGTCCGTTCGGCCACGGACATTCCGATTGCCGCAGGCGAGAGCGAGCAGACCCGCTTTGCCTTCCGAGACCTCCTGCTCCACAACGCCATTGATGTGGCTCAGCCGGACCTGGGAATCTGCGGCGGCCTCTCAGAGGCCCGTCAGATTGCGTCGCTGGCGAGCGCGTTTCAGGTTCAGGTAGCGCCCCATCTCTGGGGCGGAGCCGTGCTCTTTGCCGCGGGACTCCATTTCGCCGCCGCAACGCCCTGCGTCACCATCGCCGAACACTGCCACGGGTTCAACCCCATGCTCCATGACATGGTGTTCGAGACATTTCCGCTCAAAGACGGCTGCCTCTCAATCCCCGGCGGACCCGGCCTGGGCGTCACTGTCCGGGAAGATTTCATCGCCGAACACTCCCGTACAACAGAGGATGAGTTGTAGTCGACCGAAAACTGTGGAGTTGAACCTGAAGGCTGGAGCAGACTCCCCGCTCGTCTCGCAGTGGAACTCCGTTCGTCTCTTGTAATCGGCGGGGGCTCGGGGCTATCGCGCTCACAGTGCCTTCCCCGTCAGTGATGGAGAATTCGGTGATGCGCGTCGCGGCGATCCTTTCCGCTGTGGTTCTCGCGTCGGCTGCGGCCGCTCAGAAACCCAAGCCCAAACCTCCGGTTAAGCCGGTCCCCACTCAGAATCAGACCAAGGTGCAGGGACAGCAAAAAGGTCTGCCGGGGGTGTTCGGCGAGACTTACACATTGAAATCCGAGTGGAATCTAACTCTAGTGGTCTGTCAGGCATCTAATGAGGGGTAGAGGCGAGCGAGGCGATTTCGCGCCTTGGCAGTTGTGAAGCGCCATCTCATTGGGCACAGCGCTTGGTTGCGTTCGGCTTTCCAAGCGCTGACCTCTTTGTCCAGTT
>SYKE01000124.1 GCA_005798285.1 Actinomycetota bacterium | reverse complement strand
GCTGACCTCTCGAACGTCCCGGATGTAGCCGTCGGTCAGCGTATCCGGATCCTGAAAGCCGAGGGCCTCGTGCAGACGTCGGTGACCGTTCGCGTCCAGGATGGGATCGAAAATCAGCAGTAGGACGCGGGGTCGAATCACCCGATTCGGCTCGGATCCCGCTTCCGCGCCGCTGCCGCAGGCCAGCCATCCCGCAACGCAGGCGCCGACGGCCCCCAGAAGGGCCGCCGACCACCGCGATCTCACAGCTCCCGACCTGCGCAGTGGACCGCCTTTGCGGCTGCACGGGACTGCAGGTCGGACCAGCCGGCGCTGCCGTCGTCCGCCACGAGTTCCAGCCGAGTTCCCGGCTGGAATACCGGCAAGCGACCGAGGCTGAAGTCGTCCCAGAACTGCATGGTGTGGGTGTAGTAGCTCGTGGCTCCGCTTCCGAAGCGGATGGCGATCAGCAGCTTCGGTGCGGGATAGGGCTTCGCGGGCATTGCAGGAAGCCGGAAGCTCTCCACGGCCTCTTCGTTCAGAGCTACACCCAGGCCCGGCGCGTCCGGCGCCGGCGCAGCCCCGTTGAAGACCGAGATTCGCGGAGCAACCATGTGGTCTACGTAGAGCTGGTGGCAGTTCACGCTCGGCCAACGGGCATGGGTCAGCACCGCACCGAAGTGGAGCGCCCAGGTGGCGGTGATTCCGGTTCCGACGAGCTGAAGGAAGAAGGGCTTGTCGAACGTCGCCGCGACGGTGCCCTCGCGCATCACCCGAGATGCGCCGCCTCCAATCACAAACCCGTCACACACGTCCTCTCGGATGGCCGTGGTGATGGGCGGGCTCCCGAAGTGATGTGCAATGGCGACTCGGGTGTGCTGGCGAATGAAGCGGTTGCCGGCCACGTCGTACTGAGGAATCGGGCTCTCATAGATCTGGACGTTCGGGTACTTCTCGATTTCCTTGAGCAGCGATACCGCGTGGCTGGTGTCGTTCAGCATCGCGTTGAAGTCGAGGTCGAGATCGAACCAGGATGGAAGGGTGGCGCACAGGGTCTTGCACTGCTCGTCCAGGTCGAACCAGGGTCGGGCCTTGGTCTTGAAGTCGGTATACCCCTCGCTCATCGCCTGCCGACACTCGAGCACCCAGTCTTCGCCGGGCATGTCGATATCCCACCACGAGATCAGGGGTCGATCCCGGTGCTTGTGTCCGAGCAGCGCCCAGATCGGCGTGTCGGTCGCACGACCCACCGCGTCGAAGAGCGCCATCTGGAGCCCGCAGCCCAGGCTGTCGTCCCACATGCACTCGGCTGCGTTCCGGCCGATGACGCGGGCCACGGAGTCATCGGAGACCGTACCCCAGGTGTAGTACTGCATCGTCTCGCCGTAGCCGACCACGCCGCACTCCAGCGTGACTTTGCAGATCTCGAAGAGGGTCCAGTGAGGCAGTTCCCTCACCATGTTTCGCGCCGGAACTTCTCGGTACGGCACGCTGATGGGAATTCGTTCCACGCCTCGGACGGACAGATTCACGACTCGTCTCCCTCGATCGCCGGCCCCGCCGGCAGCACATTCCGGTGCAGGTCCGATCCGGTCCACGAGAAAACCTTCCCCAATGCGGCGATGCTCTCCCACGAGACCGCGTTTCGGCGCCGCCCCTCCACGCCTCGGATCCCTGTTAACGGGCCAGGGATTGCACCCGGTGGGAGGCTGTTTGGACTCTCGCCGTGAATCATCTCCGGTGATGCCCATCTCTCAGCCGGCCGCAGGGGGGCGCCTGCTCCTCAGCCTCGTGGTTCTCTTTATCCTGTGCGGCTGTGGACGCACCAGCATCCCCTGGCTTACTCCTCGAACGCAGTCGATTCGCAAGGAGTACCGCGTAGCCCTGCCCGTGACCGCCCGCACCCTGGTGCTGAACGTCACGGAATGCGATGTGGACATCCGCTCTACCGGGGGCAGGGAAGTCGCCGGGTCCCTCTCCACTCAGGTCCCGGAGGGGCCGATCGGCGACCCGGTGCGCAGTCAGTTGGATGCTCTGATCTTGCCGTGGCGGCCCCAGGGCGACCGGATGGTGTTGGCCTTCGGGGGTCGGGAATTGGGTAGTTCCGCCCGGAACACGCGGCTGACCGTCTTTGCGCCGAGCGACCTGTCACTCGAAGTCCGCGGAGATCGAATTCCGCGTCTGCAATGCAGCGGCCGGGCCGCTCCCACCGCGATCCGCGTGCAAGGGGGCTCACTCAACGTTGCCGACCAGTTCGGTGATCTGGACGTATCGCTGGCCTCGGGGGACCTGTCCGTCAGCACCGTCGAGGCGCCTCGCGGAACCGTGAAGCTGGACGTCGCCGCCGGGTCGATCGATCTGTTCGTGGTGTCCGCCGCGCAGCTTCGCGCCACGTTGACGACGGGGAATATGCTCGTCGGTCTAGAGTCGCCGCCGGGCACGGCGATGCTTGAAGTGACCCATGGAGATCTGGACTTGAGCGTACCCTCGATCCGGTCCGGGATGCTGCTCGACCTCAAGAGCGATGAGCGGCAGATCGATCCGTACGGCCTTGACCTGCCGGACCTCCCAACGCCCACGGGGAGACGGCCGTTCATCGCCGCGTGGCGGCGACAACTCGGCGCGGGAACGTCCCAGGTCACCGCCCATGCGGGCGGCCGAATCACAGTTGTGTCGAACCAGAGCCCCTGAGGGACTACACACGGCACTAGGAACGGGTTCGGCGAACGACTACCCTTTCCCGGGGCGATCAGGAGGCCGCTCGAAGAACTGCTCCCACGACTCTACATCTCAGCGGCTCACGCCTGAGGGCCGGGTTCCCGTGCCTTTGGGCGCATCGGCCCGCTGAATGCGGCTCGCGAGCCAGCCGATGGCTTCACACCGACAGCCGAGCGCCTTGGATCGTTCGGTCAGTTCTCGGTCGTCGCTGATCACGATCGAACGTCGACGGGTGATGTCATCCATCGCATCCAGGAACGCTAGGATCGCCTCATCCGCCGAGCGACGATCGCTGACCACCCGTTCCTCAATCCCCGCGAAGAGTCGGCGTGCGGCCTTTTGGCCGTCGTAAAAAACAACCACCCGCTGAGACGGGTGGCGCAGGGCGTACTCTTGAAGGCGATCTCGGCTCTCCGGATCGCCCAGGCGAAAGCCCTGTGCTCGACCCAGGAAGTTGCAGCCGTCCACCACCAGATAATCTGCGGGGCGAGACACGGCTTCGGTCCGAGCTCGAGCGGAACCGGGCCCGGCGCTCGCCTTCGGGGAAGAAACCGGCGCCGGCGTCACCG
>SYKE01000123.1 GCA_005798285.1 Actinomycetota bacterium | reverse complement strand
GTGGATCCACACTTATCAAATCCAGAAGTACGATGATTTGGAATGGGACGATCGATTGTCAACTCATTTTGACAGAGGCGGCTCTGCAAGAATTCGTTCGATATCACGACGGACTTCCGATTACGGTCCGCATGGCGGAGGAGAACGAATTACTCCCATTTCCTCCCGGATTCATTCGCCCACAGGATCTCACCCGACTGAAGTCAATGACGAGGTATGTAGGATCGTTCTCCTCAGACTCCTGCTTCACGATTCTGATTCTACGGGGAGACTCGGGACGATCCGTGGTGTACGTCAACCTAAACGTATGAGTGGAACCGCTCATCGACCTCCGGTGGAAGGCAGGAGGAGGAAACGATGGGTTCAGCGAGCCTATTCACAATCGTTCTAGTGGTGTCGCTCGGCCACCTGGTGATGGCATCCTCGCTGGACACTTCGGTCGCCCGCGAGAGGCAGGGTCAGCCCGCTAAACTCAAGGTCGTCACCGCGCCCACGCTCTACCACTGTACAGAGCGATCACGAACCCCCGGATGAAGGATGTGTCAGGGGAGCGCCCTGACGGAGAGGACACCTTGATGACCGCCCGAGAGGTAGTTCAATACGCTGCTGGGACGATGGCGGCATTCGTTGCAATCCTAGTATCCGGCGTGTTCCTAATCAACATTCTTGTGACGCCGCCGGCACGAGGGCGGTACGTGTCTGGGTCCCCCGGGCTCACCAGGAATGTCCATCCTGATGGATTCTTTCCCGGATGCCCTACGTCTCCACGCCCTGGTGGCCGCCAGCCGAGGCTGACATCCGCGGGTTCGCAGTGTTTGAGGGCCGCCTGGGATGGCGGGTCGCAGAATTCTGGCCCGGACGCCGCTACTATCTCCTCTTCAATGAGACGACGGGAAAAGGCTACCTGATCGCGTACTGACCCAGGCTTTCCCGGGCATGGACCAGGTCTGGAAACATAATGCTGATTATCGGAAGTTGTTGGTGGGGCCCTTCCGCGGATCAGCCTTCCGAAGCGGTGTTGGGAGAGACTGTGATTGGCGGGGCGCCGGAAGCCACCAGTTGCCGCACCTGGTCCCCGCTCAGCACTCCGGCCTCGTGGAGTTGCCTTGCCACGCTCAGGCACTCAGCCCGGTGTTCCTCAATCAGAGCCCGTGCCGCTCGGCGCAGCGCCGCCACACGCGTTGGATCGAGCTGGTTTCGCCCCCTGAGGTGATCGATCGCGAGCCGGGCGTCGTTCGAGGCCGCTCGGCGCGCAAAGCTGCCGGTCAGCATGACTTCCGCGTAGCGGGCCGCGTACAGCGCGACCACGTAGCAATCGTCGTCGCTCCAACCACGGCCGGGCGCGCCCTGCGGCGAGAAGACCGGCCCTCGAACCCGACCCAGCGCGAGACCGTCGGCGCCGATGCTCACCGAGTCGAAGGCTCCGCCGAGGGCGATGATCGCAACGGCGTGGCCTGCCTCGTGAATCGCCACCCGCTTGCGCCGTTCCGCGCGCGGGTCCCGCGAGTTGCGCCCTGCCTCAGGAGACGCGGTCACGAATCAAGAGGTCCAGCGCCGGCTGAAGGTAGCCCTCCTGTGCCGGGAGAACCGATACTGCGCGACAGTTCCGCGCGGCGAGGAAATCACTCATGGATCGGCTTTGGGCTCCCTGGCGAATGGCCTACGTGGCGGTTGAACGGCCCGTCGGCTGTGTGTTCTGTCAGGCGCCCGGAGATGCGGACGAGCGCAGGCGACTCGTGTTGTACCGGGGTGAGACCTGTTTCATCATCATGAACCTTTTCCCCTATAACGGCGGGCATCTCATGGTGGTCCCCTATCGCCACACGTCCGATCTGGTGGGGCTGACGCCGGAGGAGCAGTGCGAACTAATGGTTCTCACGCGCCACGCAATCCGCGCGCTGAAGCAGGCGGTGCGTCCGGACGCCTTCAACGTCGGCATGAATCTTGGTCGCTCCGCCGGGGCGGGCATCGAGGAACATCTGCACCAGCACATCGTTCCACGATGGCACGGCGACATGAACTTCATGCCCGTCATCGGAGAGACGAGGGTGCTGCCCGAGGCGCTCCTCGAAAGCTACGACAAGTTGAAGGCCGCATTCGACCACATCGGAATGCCGCAGCCGTAGTCGACCGCAGCGGCGGTCGGGGAGGTCGTGCCATGCAGAGTTCGCTCTTTGGCGGAAACGCGGATGTGCCCGGCGATCCCGGCAAGTTGGCCTCGGCTCCCCCATCCGCTCCCCTGCGTCACATCCCCCTCCTGGAGCGCTTTGAGGACCTGGTGCTGGGCGAGGCGGAGAAACGAGCCGCACTCGAGGCCGTTTGCGGTGAAGCGCTCACCTGCAGGCGCTGTCCCCTCTCCCGCAGCCGAAGGAACGTGGTGTTCGGCGACGGCAATCCGCTTTCCCCCCTGGTGCTGGTCGGAGAGGGTCCAGGCGAGACCGAGGATGAGCGTGGTCTACCCTTCGTGGGACCAGCGGGCCGCCTCCTGGAACGGGCGCTCCACGCGAACAGTATTCGCCGAGAGCAAATCTACATCTGCAACACCGTGAAGTGCCGCGCCGCCGATTTCGACAACGGTCGTTGGAACAATCGGGCCCCTACGCCTGAGGAGACAGACCACTGCCAATCGTGGCTGGAGCAACAGTTGGGGATCATTCGCCCGCTCGTAATTGTCTGCATTGGAAGTCCGGCCGCCAATGCGGTCATCAAGAAAGGGTTCAAGATCACCCAGGAGCGCGGCCGCTGGTTCGATACCAGCCCCTACGCGCCGTGGGTCATCGCCGCATTCCATCCCGCCTATGTGCTCCGCATGCAGGGAGCGCAGCAGGAGGCCGCGATGAATCTGTTGATCCAGGACATCGGCGCTGCCCGCAAACGAGTCATAGAGCTTCGGAAGGCGGCCCGGGCGGCGGTTGCGCCGAACGTGCCGAACGAGCCGAACGAGCCGGATAGCACGGACCCGGATGGTCCGACAAGGGAACAGGATTGATGCAGCGAATCGAACGAGAGCAGGCCCGGAAGTATGCCTTCGACTGGCGTGACGAGCCATTGCTCACCGTACAGCCGGGAGAGATTTTCGACGTCGAGACCTACGACGCAAGCACGGGTTACTTCACGAAGGCGGGCGAGCCGGCCATTCCGGGGAAGCGCCCCGGATTCCATCGCAATCCCCCGCTGGTGAACCCGATCGCCGGCCCCATTCTGCTGGAAGGCGCCCGCCGGGGCGACACCCTCGTGGTGGAGATCCATGAGATCGAGGTGGACGACTTCTCGTGGATTGCGGTCGGACCGCGCCGCGGACCCCTCGGCGAGTCCACGAGATGGCCAGAACTCTCATCCGTCTACACCACGAAGATTCTCACCCACTCTCCGGGCCCCAGTGGGACGATGCTCGACGGTCAAATGCGGTTCAATGACCGCATTTCCTGGCCGATTACGCCATTCATCGGCACCCTTGGGACCTCTCCGGATCGTGAAGTCACAACCAGCGGAGATGGGCAGGGCGAGTGGGGCGGAAACCTGGACATCCGCGATGTGTGCCCCGGACATAAGATTCATCTGCCGATTTACCATGAAGGCGCCCGGTTTTACCTGGGCGACGTGCACGCAAGTCAGGGCGACACTGAATTCACGGGGACCGCGGCCGAAACCAAGGCCCGTGTTCGGTTGAGCCTCTCGGTGATTCCCGGCAAGAGCGTGCCCTGGATGCGGATCGACAAGCCGGCATCCATCGTGGCCGTACGAGCCGCGCGCCCGCTGGATGAAGCCGTGCAGGCCGCTACCTATGACCTGATGGCCTGGTTGATTGAGGAGTATGACTTCACGCCGACCGATGCTTACCTCCTGGTGAGCACCTGCCCCGACTTCCGGATAAACGTGTATCAGATGTGCCGACTGGGGAAACTGGATCCCGTCGCGGGCGCGGAGATCCCGAAAAAGTACCTGGGGTGAGTGGCGGGGGGCGTCGAGGACCGAGAACCGGATGAAAGACGGACGTCGAGTGACGGTAACGCCATGAATGAAGCAATGGGGACAAACGGCAGCGTCGCCGAGGTCCGCAGGCGGATCCAGTTTACGCTGGAGCAGTACTTCAAGCTGGAAGCGGAACTTCAGAAACTGGAGAAGGACCGCTTCCGAGTTTGCATCTTCGGCTCGGCCCGAACCCGGCCGGAAGAGCCCGTGTACCAGACCGTCTATGAGACGGCGCGGATGCTCGCGGAACTGAACATCGACATTGTCACGGGCGGTGGTCCGGGTTTGATGGAGGCCGCCAATCGGGGAGTTTTCGAGGCGGAGGGCTCCCTGAGCCAATCGATCGGGCTGCCGATTGAGCTGCCCCGATCTCACGAACTGGCCAACCGACACCTGGACATCAAGAGCGAGCACAAGCGATTCTCGAGTCGCCTCGACGAGTTCATGCGTCTTTCGCACGCGGTCATCGTGGCGCCCGGCGGCATTGGCACCCTCCTGGAGCTGGTGTACGTCTGGCAGTTGATCCAGGTCGGAATGGTCAGCCCACGCCCGGTGGTCCTGTTGGGTCGCGAGATGTGGGCCGGCTTGCTGGAATGGATGCACGGTCAGATGCTCGGGGGTCGCTTCATTTCGGAGCACGACTTTGACTGGGTCCACTGCGTGGACCAGCCGCACGAGGCTCTGGAGTTCATTTTGCCGGAGCTCGAAAAGTTTCGGGCCGTGCAGGCGGAGAGACCGGGAGGCGAGGAGCGCGTTCGAGAAGCGACATTGATGCTCGACGCCATTCGTGAACGGCAGGCCGTCTCCAGGCGGCACGAGGATCCCCGGATGCTGTCTGCCCGCCACACCGGGTGAGGCGGGCAGCATCGGGTCACTCCGGCTCGATCAGCTCTCCCGGTCCCAGTGCGGGCAGGGGTGGGGTCACATCGCCTGCGGTCCCTTCGGCGGCCGACGAGGCGGGTCGGGCCCGGGTGCGAGCCCATTCCCGAAGTTCCTCGATTTGCTCTTCCATGGTTCGGCTGAGAGGAATGGAAAGTTCGACGTTTTTGACTACGTCGTCGTTGGTTACTTCTCGTGTCTCGTCGAAGGCGTCGTACATGGCTCCGACGATGCATTGCTCGATTTCTGCGCCGCTGAAGCCGGGTGACACCGCGGCGAGTTTGTCGAGGTCAAATAGAGCGGGATCCCGCTTCCGCTTCTGCAGGTGAATTCGGAAGATGTCCTTGCGCTCGGCGGCGCCGGGAAGATCCACGAAGAAGATCTCGTCGAATCGGCCCTTGCGGAGGAGCTCCGGCGGCAAGTCCTCAATCCGGTTCGCGGTCGCCACCACGAAGACCGGCGCCGTCTTTTCCTGGAGCCAGGTGATGAAGCTGGCGAAAACGCGGGCGGTGGTTCCCCCATCGCTGATGCCGCTGGATTGGGTCCCGGAAAACCCCTTCTCCAACTCATCGAGCCAGAGAATGCACGGGGCGATGGACTCGGACGTGCGGATGGCGCGACGCATGTTGTCCTCGCTCTGTCCAACGATTCCGCCGAAGATCCGACCCACATCCAGGCGCAGGAGGGGCAATCGCCACTGGCTGGCGATTGCCTTGGAACAGAGCGATTTCCCGCAGCCCTGGACGCCGAGCAACAGGATTCCCTTCGGCGCCGGGAGACCGAATTCTCGGGCTCTCTGGCCGAACGCCTGGGTGCGCTTTCCCATCCAATCCTTTAGCGAGTCGAGCCCGCCCACGTTTTCCATGCCCTCCTGCACGCGATAGTACTCGAGCATGCCGCTCTTGCGGATGATTTGCTCCTTCTCGGTGAGGATGATCTGCACGTCGAACTTCCGCCGCTCCACCAGGCTGCGGGCGAACACGTTTTCCGCCTCATTCGCCGTGAGCCCCAGAGCCGCTTCCAGCAGATGTTCCCGTTCGTCGACGGCGAGCTTCGTGTCAATCTGAGGATTGTGCTTGACGGATTGAATGATGTTTTCCAGCAGTCGGTCCAGGTCTTCCAGTGAGGGAAGCTGGTAGTCGATGACCGTGACGTCCTTCTCCAACTCCGGGGGCAGCTTGAGCATCGGCGCCAGGATCACCAGAGTGGTGTAGGTCGTCTTTAGCGCGATGTTCAGGTCCCTAAGCCGACGGGTCACCTCTGTGTCGCTGATGAAGGAGTGGAAGTCCTTCAGCAGAAACACTGCCGGTTCCGTGGAGGTCTCGATGAAGTCGAGCGCTGCCATGGGAGATCGGGTCTGCTTGTCCCGCGCGGTCGGCGATTGCACCAGTCCCTGCGTCACGGTCCAGGTGAACATTCGCTTGCCGCGGCTGGTGCAAATGGACCGGAGGGCATCCTCCACGCGCTTCTCCTCCCACGAGACAATGTAGAGGAGCGGGTAACGGGCGCGAATCAGGGTTTCAAGTTCTTGCTCAACGCGGTTGGACATGTCGGGATGTGCTCACGCTTCTCGGCGGGGGTTCGCGGCATTATAGCGCCGACGCTAACCCTCCCGGCAGGGCAACCCCTGCCGGAAGAGGAGTGAAGGATGCAGTGCTAGAAATCCTAGCCGCGCGCCCGGCGGGTACCGATGTGACCCGCCTTGAGGCCAGGAACCACTATGCACCCCATTCTGGACACTGATCGTCCCGACCTTTACGAGATCCAGACCTCTGCCGCTGGACCGCGCGGCAGTCTGCCCATCACCGCTGAAATGCTGCTGGAGCGACCCAGCGGAGACATCTTCGGCCTCACCCAGAACGCCGGCATGGGCTGGCAGCCGGAGGAACTCGACCGAAAACAGTTCCTGATCCTCTCGACCCAGGGTGGAATTCGGGCCCCTGACGGCCGACCTATCGCCCTCGGCTACCAGACCGGGCACTGGGAGGTCGGACTGCTGAGGCAGGCGGCGGCGTACGAGATTCGAGCTCGTGGAGGCATCCCGTTCGCAGGCTTTTGTTCCGATCCGTGTGACGGCCGGACTCAGGGCACCACCGGCATGTTCGATAGCCTGGCCTACCGAAACGACGCGGCCATCATCTTTCGGCGTCTCATCCGCTCGCTCCCGACCCGTCGCGGTGTGCTCGGAGTGGCGACGTGCGACAAAGGGCTGCCGGCGATGATGCTCGCGCTGGCGGCCATGCGGGATCTGCCGTGCGTACTGGTGCCCGGTGGGGTCACCTTACCGTCATCCGAAGGTGAGGACGCGGGCAAGGTGCAGACGATCGGTGTGCGATTTGCCCACGGAATGTTGTCGTTGGAGGAGGCTGCCGCACTCGGTTGCCGCGCCTGCGCCACGCCAGGTGGCG
>SYKE01000122.1 GCA_005798285.1 Actinomycetota bacterium | reverse complement strand
TCTTTCGAGGGTGTTTCTACTGTCAAATGGGAGTGTCTCCCTCTGCGCCGGTGCTCAACCGGACGCATCGTCCGGCCTGGCGAGGCCCGCGTGTGTATTCCCATCGCGGGATCCTCGGGGCGAGCCCAAGGATGACGATGGACCCAGGGTGTGTTGGTGGCAACCACGTGGATGTGGGCGCTCTTGGGTGCGGCCCCGTCGGCGCCCTCCGTCATCCCCGCAGAAGTTGCATTGGGCGCAATCTCACTCCACGAAGCGGGGATCCATTCGCTATGACCTGGCGCGTCACGCATCCGAGACCTAACCACGCCATTCGCAAAAAGCTCTTCCCCCTGGTGCCGCAGCCCACTATCGTCATCCCCGCAGAAGTCGCACTGGGCGGAGACTTACTCCATAAGGCGGGGATCCATTCGCTATGACCTCGCGCGTCGCCCCAACTGGCTCGGTCGGGCGCGCTTCACGAGGACTGCTTGCGGCATCTATAGCGCACGGATCCTCGGGTCAAGCCCAAGGATGACGATGATCGAGGGGTGGGCCGGTGAGACCTTCGGGACCTGTGCTACGAAGGCGCTGCTGGGCCAACACCCTCAACGTCGAGATCGCCGTGGGGCCGTTGGCCTGCCACCGGCGCACACTGGCGGGAGAACTGTGCCACTGTGGCGCATCCGCGGGGTTGCGGCCCAACATCATCCCTGACTGGGGCAGCTTCCCTCGCCTCAGGGGATCGATCTCTCCTCCCCTGCCGTGGAAGACGGACCCCACTCCTGCGGGGATGACGGCGTCGAGAGCGCGGTCGCGAACCTCGTGGCGAACTAGCCGCCTTTGACCGGCCAGATGGCGCCGGAGGTGTAGGTGTTTCGCTCCGAGCAGAGGAACTCAACGACGTCTGCGACCTCTTCGGGGTCGGAATATCGCCCGATCGGGTTGCCGGGATTCGCCAGATGCTCAGCGGAGAATCGGGGGATCACCATCTGAGTCAGGGAGCGCGACGGCTCCACGCCGTTGACGAAGACTCCCTGCCTCGGGTGAGCGGCTCCGAGGGACTGTACGAGCGTGTGAACCGCTGCCTTGGAGACCGCATAGGGCACCTGATTGGGGTTCCCGAACCGGGCTCCGCTGGAGAAGGTGACGCAGCGTCCCCAGCCGCGCTCGATCATCAGCGGCAGCACCGCCTGATGTGCGTGGTAGGCGCCGTAAACATTGATCTTCATCACGCGATCAAACTGCTCGGCAGTCTGCTCCAGGAAGGGCGCCTCCCGTCCGAAGACCCCCGCGGCGCAGACCAGGATGTCGATCCGCCCGAAATTCTCCATGACTCGCGCCACTCCGGACTGTACCGACTGCTCTGAGGTCACGTCCATCGCCACGCAAAGACCTCGCCGGCCAAACGACTCGATCTGCGAAAGGGTCTCCTTCACTCCCGAGCTGTCCACGTCCACGTCGGCGATGGCGACATGCCTGCCGGCCTCCGCGAAGCGGACGGCGCAGGCCCGGCCGATCCCGTTGGCCCCACCCGTCACCAGGGCAACGCGCTCCTCGACCGGTGCGGCAAAGCGGAGCGACGGCATCAGGCGGCCTCCCCCGAGTCGAGCACCCGAATCCCCAGCTCGCGCGCTGTGTTCCAGAGCAGTTTCGACGCTGCCGGCAACTCCTCGGTGGATGCCCCTTCCACGATCACGGGGTAGTCCGGATTCAGGGCTTCCATGCGCCTGAGGAGCGTTTGGAAGCAGACATGCCCTTTGCCGGGGCATCCGTCCTGCAAATGCACCGAGAGCCGGTTTTCGGGCCAGACGTCCTTCGCATGGCAGCTCACGATGTGCGGGCCGAGCACGTCGAACATCCGATCCAGCACCGGCGCGGTGTCGAACACTTCGGGCAAGCGGATCCAATTCGCGGAGTCGAAGTCGGACCTCACCCAGCGGGAGTCCACGGCATCGAGCACCTCTTTCGTGACCCGCTCATCGGAGAGCGTAACAAGCTGGTGCCCTTCCAGACTGAGGAAGACCTGTGCATCCTCAGCGGCGGACACCGACTCCTTCAGGCTCTTGATGAGCTGTTCGGTCGCCTGAGGGGTCCAGTTGTAAGGGTGTGGGAACCACGGACCGTCCGGGTTCATCGATCCCGGCCCGGTATCGATCCCGCGGGAACCGAGGCGCCCCGCGAGCCGCAGCGAGGCCTGGAGGGTCTTGACAGCCCTCGCCCGTTCCACCTCAGAGGGATTCACCAGATTCTGCCAGTAGCCGGTGGTCTGAAAC
This sequence comes from Actinomycetota bacterium, assembly GCA_005798285.1. Classification (GTDB taxonomy): domain Bacteria; phylum Armatimonadota; class SYMT01; order SYMT01; family SYMT01; genus F1-80-MAGs030. The sequence continues at coordinate 14,355 of SYKE01000122.1, read as the reverse complement.
AGGCGGACGCCCTCGCCTTCCAGGATGCGTCGTGTTTCGTCGATCACGGGACCTGGAGTATCGTGCGGATCGTTCGCGCGAAATCGGGTGAAGATCCCCGAGAAACCCAGCGCACGAACCCGTCGGCAGAGTTCGGGAGTGATCTCCCGCATGTCGGCCGGGAGAAAACACCCGCTCATTCCAAATCGCATCGGTTCCTCGGATCCCGCCGGAGATGCTCGTCAGAGCAGGGCGCGGATGGGATCATCCTGATACAGCGGCCAAGGCCGGTTCACCACGTCGTGGACTTCCGAATGCCTCGGCAGACCTAACAGGTGGTAGATGGTCGCGTGAAGGTGCTCCGGACCGACTCGATCGGTCTCGGGATAGGCTCCAAGGCGATCGGAGGCGCCGTACACCGTGCCGCCGCGGATCCCGCCTCCAGCCAGCATCACCGAGAAGACATGCCCCCAGTGGTCTCGGCCGCCATTGACGTTGAACTTCGGCGTACGGCCGAACTCCCCCATACACACGACGAGCGTGTCATCCAGGAGCCCACGCCGATCCAGGTCGTTAAGGAGACCCGACACGGCAATGTCCATCGGAGGCGCCAGATGGTCCCGGGTGCGGCGGTCATGGTCGGAGTGCGTGTCCCACACGGGGTTGCCGAGTCCGAGATCGTTCGGCTCTCGCGGCCAGTTCACGGTCACCAACCGCACGCCTGCTTCCACCAGACGGCGGGCGAGCAGGCATGTCTGTCCGAACTTGTGCGTGCCGTACTCGGCACGGACCTTCTCCGGCTCCCGGGAGAGATCGAACGCCTGTCGCGCCGAGGTCGATGTCAGGAGATCGAAGGCCCGCGTCATCATCGCATCGGCCCGTTCGGGTCGGCCGCCGGTGAGCGCCGTGTCCGGAGTTCCGGATTGCGTGCCCGCGACCAGTTCCCTGAAGCTGCGCCTCCGTTCCAGCCGCTGATGCGGGAGTGACTGGACGGGATCCAGCGAGAGCCCCGTCAGTTGCAGCCCACCCACCGGGTAATCGACGAGCAGTGGATCGAACTCGGGACCCATAAAGCCGCCGTTCTGGCCCGCCACGATGATCCCGGGATTGTTGCGAATCAGCTCCGGCAGCGTGACCGCAGACGGCAGGACGCCCCGCGCCGGGAGCAATCGCTGAATCAGGGCGCCGATATGGGGCGCATCGCCGCTCGCGGGCGGAGTGGACTCGCCGGAACGGAGCGCGTTCGGTCGCCCCGTCAGCATCAGGAAGCCGCTGCCGGTGTGAGCATTGACATCGGTCGCCATCGAGCGGATGACCGCGTACTTCGGCGCGATCCGGGCCAGGCGCGGCAGGAGCTCGCAGACCTGCAGCCCATCCACCGGCGTCGAAATGGGCTTGAACGAGCCTCGGACGTCGGATGGAGCCTCGGGTTTCGGGTCGAACGTTTCGTGCTGGGGGGGCCCGCCGACCAGGTATAGCAGGATGCAGGAGCGCGCCTTCCCGAATCCGTGACCATGCGCCGCGCGGGACTCGGACTTCACGTCGGCGTCCGCCCGCAGGAGTCCAGCCAGCGAAAGCCCGCTCCATCCCAGTCCACCCGCGCACAGCAACTCCCGTCGCCGGTAGTTCTCGCGCGTTCCGGCGCTCCCTTGCCCCATTCGCCGCATTCCAGACTCTCCCGCTGTGCTGTCCGACCCCGGGAGAAGAAGATCCTTCGTGTTGTGCGACGCCGCCCGAACGCGTCGGTTTCAGCCGACCTCGCGATTCCTTATCTGCTACACTTTCGGCGGCTTGCGGTGGGACCGGGCGGAGGGTGCGCTTCAGATGTCGGACATGGTGAATATCGGTTTCATAGGGTGCGGCGGCAATGCTCGCGGGCACATGCGACGGCTGGCGGAAGTGCCCGGGGCGCGGATCGTGGCCGTTTGCGATGTGGTGCAGGATCTGGCCGATCAGGCAGCCGCCGAAACGGGCGCCACGGCCTACACGGATCACCGCGCCATGCTGGAGCGCAGCGATCTGCACGCCGCGTACCTCTCCATCCCGGTCTTCGCCCACGGCGCCCCCGAGAACGACGTCATCGACCGCGGCATCCCCTTCCTGGTTGAGAAGCCGGTCGCGATCGACATGCCCACGGCTCGGGCCCTGGAGAAGCGGGTCCGGGAGTCCGGTCTGATCACCGCCGTGGGGTATCAGCTCCGCTACTCGGGTACGGCCGATCTGGCCCGCCAACTGCTGGCGTCCGCTCGCGTGGGTCTGGTGAGTGGTCGCTACTGGTGCGCGAGCGGCGCAGGCGATCCCACGCGGTGGCTTCGGCAGATGGCCCGCTCCGGCGGCCAGCTCGTGGAGCAGGCCACGCACACCATCGACATGATGCGGTTCCTCGCCGGCGAGATCACGGAAGTTCACTGCGCTTCCGCCAGTCAGGTGCTCAAGGAGATCGACTGCCCCGACTTCAACGCGGTGAACCTGAAGTTCGCCTCCGGCGCCGTGGGCAGCCTCACCACAAGCTGGGCGTTTGCGCAGGGGTGGAGCAACACCAACGTGCTGGACATCCTTTTTGAGGATCAGGGGCTAAACTGGACGTACACCCGGTTGACTCACCTCCACGGAGGTCAGGTCGAGGAGCATACGCTCCCCACCCGCAGCATCGATCAGATTTTCGTGGACGCGGTTCGAAACGGCGATGGATCTGAGATCCGCAGCCCCTACAGTGACGCGGTGGTGAGTCTCGCCGTCAGCCTGGCGATGAACGAGAGCGCCCGAACCGGGGCGCCGGTCCGCATCTCCGACATGGGCTGAACTCTACGACCGCCGGATAGGAGCCTTTGGAAATGTCCACATTGCTGACCCTCGAACCGCCGCCCCGTCTCAATGAGTCGGAGCTGGAGGCCAAGCGGCGCCGACTTCTGGCGCTGACGGCTGAAATGGGCAGCGTGGTGGTCGGCTTCTCCGGCGGCATCGACAGCACCCTGGTGGCGGCTGCCGCGCACGAGGCGCTGGGGGACCGGGCTCTGATGGTGATCGCTCATTCCGAGTCGTACCCGCCCTCGGAGCTGGAACTCGCCGTCACCCTTGCGAAGGAGCGCGGTTGGAAGGTGCGGGTCGTCGTCACTTCCGAGCTGGAGAACCCCGAGTATCGCAAGAACGACGGCCGACGCTGTTACTTCTGCAAGTCGGAGCTGTTTGACCACCTCAGCCGCATTGCCCGAGACGAGGGGTACGCTCACGTGGCGTACGGCGCAAATGTGGATGACATGAGCGATTTCAGGCCCGGACACCAGGCGGCACGGGAGCACTCGGTTCGCTCCCCGCTCTACGAAGCCGGACTGAACAAGGCGGAGATCCGGGAGATCTCTCGGCGCATGGCGCTTCCGAACTGGAACAAACCCGCGATGGCGTGCCTCTCGTCGCGAGTCGCCTACGGGACCGAGGTGACCGCCGAAACGCTGAGCCGCATCGATCGGGCGGAGAGCCTGCTTCGGAGCCTGGGGCTGGAGCAATTCCGAGTACGGCACCACGACAGTATCGCCCGCATCGAAGTCCCGCTGGATCAACTGGTCCGACTGGTCGACCCCGAGTTGCGAAAGCGCGTGGTCGACGGCCTGAAAGGCGTGGGCTATACGTTCGTCACGCTCGACCTGGAGGGCTTCCGAAGCGGAAGCATGAACGCGCTTCTGAAGTGATGATTTACCTCGATCACGCCGCCACCACCCCGTGCCGAGCCGAGGCGGTCGCCGCAATGCTCCCCTATCTGGAGAGCCATTTCGGCAACCCCTCGAGCGTCCACATCGCCGGTCAGGCCGCGCGAGAAGGGCTGGACCGCAGTCGAGATCGGGTCGCTCGCGCCCTGAACGCCCGCCCGGAGGAGATCATCTTCACGAGCGGCGGCACCGAGGCCGACAACCTGGCGCTCTTCGGATGCTTCTTGCAACACCGCGGCCGCCGACAGCACCTGATCACCGCCTCAACCGAGCACCACGCCGTGCTGCACACCGCCGAGTGGCTGCGGGAACTCGGCGCCGAGGTGACGGTGCTGGATGTGGACGGCGAAGGGCGGGTCGATCCGGAGGCGGTTCGATCCGCCATCCGGCCGGACACGTTTCTCGTGTCGATCATGGCCGCGAACAACGAGATCGGCACGCTGGCGCCCATCACCGAGATCGGCGAGGTTTGCCGGGAGGCAGGCATCCCCTTTCATACCGACGCCGTGCAATGGGTCGGCGCCATGCCGGTGGACGTACGATCGCTGCCCGTGGACTTTCTGACGCTCACCGCGCACAAGTTCTACGGCCCCAAAGGCGCCGGCGTTCTCTTTGCCCGTCGTGGGGTCCGGTTTCAGCCGACCGTTCGCGGGGGCAGCCAGGAGCGGGGGAAGCGCGCCGGGACGGAGAATGTGGCCGCCATCGTCGGTCTGGCGGAAGCGCTGGATCTCGTCCAACAGGAGCAGGAACAGGAGTCGGTACGGCAGACCGAACTTCGCGACTACCTGATCGCTTCGGTGCTGGAGTCCATCCCAATCGCACGGCTCAACGGGCCCCGCGCGGGACGGCTTCCCAACAACGCGCACTTCTCATTTCCGGGCATCGAGAGCGACATCATGGTGCTGAACCTGGATCTCGAGGGGATCGCCGCCTCATCGGGCTCCGCGTGCGCCGCCGGCGCCATTGAACCGAGCCATGTGGTGAAGGCGATCGGGCTGGACCATGAACATGCCGTGAGTGCGCTGCGCCTCTCTCTGGGCAGGTCGACCACGCGCGGAGAGATCGACCAGACGGTGAATGCGCTGCAGCGCATCGTGCAACGACTTACGGGATAGCTCCGAAGTCGGAATGGGCCGCAATGGGTAGCTCCAACCCCCTCCTCTGGCTCTGCTGGGCAACCTTTGCCGCGTATCTGGCGTTCTTCTTCTTGAAGAAGATCTTGCCGGAGCTCCGCAAGCTTCCACCGGAACCCATCAAGCCGCTCCCGGCGCTCCCGGCATGGCTGGTTTGCGAGGACGGAGCACCGTTCGATTTGCAGGTCCGGTGGTTTGCGCTTCGGGCGGGAGGAGGCACCGTGGTGGGCCACCTGCCCCGTCCCGAAACCGATGAATGGCTTTATCTCTACCTCACCGACGACGAGGTCTTGCCGGACCACGCAGCCCTGGGCTTCGATGCCGCGTTGGGTCGATATTGGATCGAAGCGTTCGACGGCGCGGACGTGAGGCACAACGGCGAGCGGCTGGAGTCGGGAGATCGCCCCACCCTCTCCGATGGAGATCTGCTGGATCTGGGACGGCGCTCCCGATTTCGGTTCACGCTGACGGGACCGGAGGCGGAATGATGCTGCGGGCCGTGGTGGATCTGGCCGGGCGCAGCCGGATGGGCGAGCGCCATCGAGTGGAGGGCCGCGACAACGAGGATGTGCTGTTCACGTCCAGCCGGCACACGCTGTTCGATGCGGTGATGGTGCTCTCCGACGGCATGGGAGGCCATCCCCTTCCCCTGGAAGCAGCCACCGCCGCGGTAGAGGCCGCTCGGGCGGTGATTTTCTCCTACGGCGCCGGCGCGGCGGGAGCCGTTCCCGCGCTGCTGCAGCAGGCATTTCGCGCCGCAGCACGAGCGGTGGCCGAGCTCGGTTCCGAGTCCGGTAAGCAGCCCGGGTGCACGCTGAGCCTGGCGGTGCTCCGAGGAGATGATCTCAGCGTGCTGCACTGCGGCGACGGCTCGGTCTGGTTCTGCCGGGCGGGAACGGCCCAACTGCTGCTCGGGGGAGAGCAGAACCGGCGCGGCAATCGGCCCGCGGCGTATCTGGGCCAGGCCGAGCCGCTCGACCCAGAGCCGTGCCACCTGCGCCTGAAGGTTGGAGATCGCCTCTTGATGGCCACCGACGGACTGACCCGGGCTCTGGGCGCCGACCCGGCGCCGACCGTCGGCGCGATCCTCAGCCGGGACGGTCTGGAAGCCTCAGCCCGCGCCGGACAGCTCCTGTCGCACGGCCGCCCGGAAGCCTACGAGGACGACACCACCCTCGCCGTGCTGGAGGTGGTTTCGTTCGAGGACCGGCCCGAGCCTCGCTTCAAGCCGGCGCCGGCCGCAGCCGCGGCTCCAGCCCCACGGCGGACTCCGCGGCCCACGGTCGGAGCAGTGGCGGCTCTGGCGCTCTTCTTTGGCGCTGTCGGCTTCGCAATCGGTCGTTTCACCGCGCCGGTGGCAGCGCCCATCGCCGGCGGTTCGGACCCCACGCCTGCGCCGCCCGACCAGGAGCCCGCCGCACTCGAGAAGCTCCCCACCGGGAATCTCGTCCTGATCGATCCGCTCGGCCGCCGGCTGTTCAGCCTCGGAACCCGCGACGGGACTCCGCCGAACGAGCCGGTGGATCTCCAGGCGCTGAAGTTGGGCGCCGACGGGCGGCTCGCCCGGATCCCGGGTGAGTTCCGCTTCGATCCGAGGCAGCGGACGCTGGACCTTCCGGACGGCACGCGCGTTCCGGTGGACCCCGACACTCGCGGGGGCCAACTCCGGATCGTAATCGGCGGTGTGCTGACGGTGATCACCAAAAGGCCGGGCGCGAAAGTCTGGGTGGACGACCGACAGCTCGGCACGACCCCATTCAAGCGAGTGATTTCCGCCGGTCGGAAGCAGATTCGCGTGGACGAGGCGGGGAAAGTCTCCAGGCACGACGTCGACGTCAAGCCGGGCCGCACCACGGTGCTGAACTTGAGCTCATCATGACATCCCTTACGGCAGTACTCCTCAAGTCCGGCCAGCGCCTCACCACCGACCGGGGAGACACGGTGCTCGTGCAGGCATGGGCGGGAGAGGGTTCCTACTCTCGGGTCTACCGCGCCACGCTGGCCTCCGACTCGACGGTCTGCGCGATCAAACTCGCCCGAGGAGAGACTCCCGGCGCCGCGGCTCTGCTGGAGCAACAGCGCCGGATCCTGGCGCCGCTGAGTCATGAGAATCTGGTGCGGGTGTTCGACTGGGGCCGAGTTTCCGAGAGTCCGTTCCTCATCATGGAGTGGCTCCCGGAGGAGACCCTGGAGCAGCGCGTGGCGAGTCGCGGATCCCTGCCGCTCCGTCTCGCATTGTCGATCTTTTCCGCGATACTGGCGGCGCTGGACTGTCTGCACACGGCGGGAGTTTCCCACGGAGACGTCTTCGGGAGGAATGTCCACCTGGATCGTGAACGAGCGGCGGTGCTGGTGGACCCGCATCCGGCGCCGGGAACCTCCACACCCCACCAGGATCTGCTCCAGGCGAGTGATCTGCTCGCGTTGATGCTCGCCGGTTCCGCCGCGGCCGGAGGGCCGATGGAGCTGGACAAGCGCCCCGGGATGAACCGATCGGTGATTCAGCTCTGGCGGGAGTCCCGAACCCCCGGATCCAGGGCCGGCAAGCTCCGCAGTGAAGCGGATTCCATTTTGAGAGGACTCTAGCCCGGATGTCTCTTCAGTCTCACCGACTCTTTCGCAGACTGACGCCGCTCCCGCTCGCCCTGGCGTTGCTCGGCGGCGTTGCCGCCTCCGCGGGACTCGCTGCATCCGCGGCGCCGCAAACCGGACGCGCAGCCCACTCCGCGAAGCCGGCCCGAACGCCGATTTCGTACGAAGAACAGATCAAGCCGCTGCTCACGGCGCGCTGCTACGCCTGTCATGGGAACGGCTCCCGATTGGGAGACTTTCAGCTCGACAATCGGACCGGGCTTCTGACCGGCGGTAAGACGCATCCGGTGGTGACCCCCGGCAAGGCCTCGCAGAGCTACCTTATGCGACTGATCTCCGGGCAGATCCCCGGCAAGGTGATGCCCGCCCGCGGTCCGCGGCTCACCCGAGCCGAGGTGGAGTTGATCGGCCGCTGGATCGATGAGGGGCTCGACTTCGGCGCCGGTGGTTCCGCGTCCTCGTGGCGACCGACGCTCTCGCTCAGGGCCCCAGCCCTTCCACGCTACCCCGGCGCGGACACCGATCACCCGGTGGATCGCATCCTTCGCCCCTACTTCCAGGCAAAACGAGTCTCCGCGGCCCAGTCGGTGTCGGACTCGACCTTTGCCCGCCGCGTCTACCTCGATCTCATCGGTCTGCTGCCGCCGACCGAGGAACTGGAGGCGTTTCTTTCCGATCGAGCTCCGGACAAACGGTCTCGGCTGGTAGACCGACTTCTGGGTGACGATCTCCGGTACGCAGAGCACTGGCTCACGTTCTGGAACGATCTGCTCCGAAACGACTACTCCGGTACCGGATACATCGACGGCGGTCGGGCGCCGATCACGACCTGGCTCTGGCGGGCGCTCCGCTCCAATCTGCCGTACGATCGCTTCACCGCAGAGCTCGCGCACCCGACACCGGACTCCGCCGGATTCACCAAGGGCATCGTCTGGCGCGGCGTGGTAAACGCCGCTCAGCTTCCACCGATGCAGGCCGCGCAGGTCATTCCCCAGGTCTTCCTCGGCATCAACCTCAAGTGCGCCTCGTGTCACGACAGCTTCATCAGCAACTGGAAGCTCTCCGATGCCTATGGCATGGCGGGCGTTTATGCCGACTCCCCGCTGGAGATCGTCCGCTGCGACAAGCCGACCGGCAAGACCGCGCCGGTGAAGTTCCTCTACCCGGAACTTGGCGCCATCGACGGCGCTGCTCCCCGAGAGAAGCGCACCGAACAACTCGCGGCGCTGCTGACGTCTCCGCGCAACGGCCGCTTCCCACGCACCCTCGTCAACCGCCTCTGGGGCCGCCTGTTCGGGCGGGCCATCGTGGAGCCGGTGGACGAGATGGACAACGAGCCCTGGTCGCCCGCGGTGCTGGATGGGCTCGCCGCGGACTTCGTGGCGCACGGCTACGACATCAAACACCTGCTGAGGCAAATGGTGCTCACGAAGGCGTACCAGCGGCCCGCCGTGCCCCAGCCCACCGAGTCGACGCGCCAGTACGTCTTCCGCGGACCCCAGGTGAAGCGCCTCACCGCCGAGCAATTTGTGGACGGAGTGTCGGCCCTCACCGACGTCTGGTCGAGCCCCGCTCCCGGCGCCCCGTATGTGGCGCCCACGGTGGAGAGCGCCCCGCCCACCACGGGCCTGAAGGTGCTGCACGCGGGCGCGCCGCTGTCATCGGGAGCCGAGCGAATCGACGTCGACGTCTCCGGCGCCCGTTACCTGCATCTCCTGATCTCCCCGGTGGACGGCGAAGCGACCGCGCCCCAGGGGACCTGGGGAACTCCTCGTCTCACAACCCGTGCAGGGCAGGTCCGTCTCACCGACCTGCCATGGCTCGCCGCGGCGGCCGAGCGGGGTCGGGTGTTCGTGAACCGCAACGAGGCGAACCGTCCACCTCGGGTCGAAGGCGAGGCTCCGACCTACGCACTCTCGGCGCGCGGGCCCAGCGTGGTGAGTTACCTGCTCCCGCCCGGCGTCACCCGATTTCAGGCGCTGGTCGGCCCGGATGTGCGCGCCGGTCGGGAGAGTGGCGCCCTCCGGTTCCAGGTTGCCGTGAGCGCACGTCCGCTGCTTCAGACCCGCGCCGCACTCTCCAACGCCGACGCGCTGACGCGGGCCCTCGGCCGGCCCAACCGGGAACAGGTGGTGACCACCCGGCCCCCTGTGGCCACCACGCTGCAGATGCTCGAGCTCACCAACGGCCCAACGCTTTCTCGGATGCTGAACCACGGCGCCGAATCCTGGGCCTCGGGCATCCTTGGGGGAACGCGCACACCGGCCCAGTTGGCGGATAGGATTTATCTGAGTGCGCTCTCTCGCAGACCCACCCCGATCGAGCGTGCTGAGGCGCTGAAGCTGCTCGGCGCAGATCCGACGCCGACAGCGGTTGAAGATCTGCTCTGGTCGGTGCTGATGCTCCCCGAGTTTCAACTCGTCTTCTAGTCCGGAACGAAATCGATGAACCCATCCCGTCGCGATCTCTTGAAGACGGCCGGCGCCGCCACCCTCTCCGCCCTTGCGGCCGGCGAAGCCCGCGTGTGGGCCGACGCGCCGCCGCCGGCCCCGCGCGCCACCGCCGACACGCTCATCGTGCTCTGGATGGCGGGCGGGATGGCGCACACGGAAACGTTCGACCCCAAACGCCACACGCCGTTCAGCCCGGGAACCCCCTCCGAGAAGGTGCTCTCCACCTTCCCCTCCATTCCCACCGCGATCGACGGCGTCCGCTTCTCCGAGGGATTGGAAAAGACCGCGGCGGTGATGGATCGCGGAACCCTGATCCGAACCTACACCGGTCCCGATCTCGGCTTCATCCTGCATTCCCGTCACCAGTTCTACTGGCACACGGGCTATGCGCCCCCCCAACCCGTGGCCTGTCCCCATATCGGAGCGTTCATCGCCCGAGCGCTGGGACCGAAGAACCCCGCCGTCCCCGCGTTCATCAACATCGGTCAGCGGTTTGATGTGGGCGAAGGCGAAGAGCTCAAAGCCTTCACGACATCCGGCTTTCTCGGGAGTGAATTCGGTCCCTTCAACCTGCCCTATCCGGAGCAGGCGATTGAAGCCGTTCGGCCCCCCCAGGGCATGAGCCCCTCGCGCTTCGAAAACCGCCAGAAGTTTTACAAGCGACTCGTTGCGGACAGCCCCATCGCGAAGTTCGGCAGCGACTTTCAACGCGAGTCGCTGCTTCGAAGCGTCGATAACGCCTACCGCCTCCTGAGCTCTCCTGCGGCAAAGGCGTTCGACCTCGCCCTCGAGCCTAAAGCATCCTACGACCTCTACAACACCGGCCGCTTCGGTCTCGGCTGCCTTCTGGCCCGTCGCCTCACCGAAGCGGGCGCTCGCTACATTGAGGTGACCACGGAGTACGTTCCGTTCTTCGGCTGGGACACGCACGACAACGGCCACACCCGACTCGCCGAGATGAAGCGCCAGATCGATGCCCCGATTGCCCAGCTCGTGCGAGATCTGGAAGTGCGAGGGCTGCTGGATCGCACCCTCATCGTGCTGGCCAGCGAGTTCAGCCGCGACATGATGATGGAGGGCAAACCGAACAACCTGATCCGTAATCAGGTAACCGTGCCGGACATCATGACCGAACCCAAGCACTACGGCATGCACCGCCACTTCACCGACGCCGGCAGCGTCCTGCTCTTTGGCGGCGGAGTGAGAAAGGGCCACGTGCACGGAACCACCGCGGACGAGCGGCCCTGCAAGACCATCGACAAACCGGTGATCATCGAGGACCTGCACGCCACCATGTACTCCGCGATGGGGATCTCTCCTCGTCTGGCGTACACGGTCGAGCAGCGCCCGTTCTACGTGACGCGCGACGGCGTCGGCAAGCCGATCCGGGACATCCTGCCCACCGCGTGAGCCGGCTGCCTCCGGGCGGCCGTCTCCTCGACACAGGGAGACGGCCGGCCCGCTGCGAGGCCCCGGCAGGGGTCATCCAGGTCCGTGCTTCGCAGGTGCGACCGGCTGGCCATTCTCCGCCGTACGTCATCTGCAGCTTTACGTCAGGCTGCTGCGCTCCCGCCCTGAAGCTCGCTGATCTCACAGCCGATGGTCATGGCAGAGGTCGTCGACAATCGCCCCCCCAACTTTGTAAGACTGCAAAACCCTTCTCGGAGGCGGACTCCTCGCCGACTCTTGGGATGGCCAATGTCGTGGAGAAGGTCAACATGCGCAATGCACTCCGGCTGCTTTCCGGTCCGCTTCTCGTGGGCCTCCTGGTCTCGGGAGCGGTCCACGCTCAAACGGGACAGCTTCCCGGTACGGCGGGGGTCATCGGCACCCCGTACCGGGTCGGCGGGTATCAGGTGATCCTGACCGGCGCCGCCTTCGCCACCCGGTTGGCGCACAGCGAAGCGGCGGTGATCCCGGAAAAACAGAAGAAGCTGCTGCTGCTGAACTGGACGGTCCAGAATCCGGGCGCCACCATGCTGGGGTTCGACTGGAACTCCATTCGCTTCACCGTGGTCAGCGCCGACAATTCCAACCACGAGAACGCCGAGATCGCGCTGAACCCCGACACGATGACCCCGCTGAACCTCACCCTGAAGCCCACCCAAAAGATCCCGGTGTTGAGCTACATTGAGGTTCCCGCGTCGGACCCGGTCCCAAAGCTGATGCTGCAGAGCGCCGGAAAGCCCGTGGTGCGATACGACCTGAAAGGCAAGGTCAAGAAGCTCACCGGCCTCTTCGCCGCTCCTGACGGCGTTACGGCGCTCGACGCCGGCGCCGCCAGGTTGGGTGAAAGAGTGGAACTCGGCGCTCTCGACTTCACGGTGGAGAAGGTGGAGTCCGTGGCCACGGCGCTGGGCGAGGTCGATCCGGGCGACGGCAACAAGCTCGTCGTGATGACCGTCGCCTTCACCAACCCCACCCGGACCGATTTTTCACTCGACCCGGGCTCCTACCAGCTTGCGATGAAGGACGCTAACGACGAGGACATCGAGTTCAAGACTCTGCTGCGCGCCGTCGGCAACACCGCTCTGACTGCTGACATCAAGCCTGGCCAGACGGTGAAGGGCCGGCTGGTCTTCGCCGCCGGCAAGGATGCCCAGGCGGGGTCGCTCACCTTCACCTGGCAGGACCAGCGATCTGCGAAGATCGCCCTCAAGTAACGCCCCGCGCCACCGTCATCCGGCGAGAGGGCAGCATTCTCACAAGCCACTGCCCTCTCGCCGTTTCGCCGGTCTGGATCCTGCATCCCGTTCCCTTCATCAACACGGTATCGGCGCGCGCGCCGAAGTTCAGCGATTGAAGGTAGCCGCCGGAGTCCTCGCCGAACCCCAGTCCTACCGCCGTGCCCCGGTTCCCACTCGCGATCTCATCGCCGAACACCCGCATAGCCGTACGCGTCGGTTCGAGGTGGGCGGGGATCCCTTAGGAAGGCGAGGGCAGCAAGGCTCGCGGGAAGCACCGAAAGGGGAGCCTGACGGATCGACCGCAACTTGCGTTCCGAGGGGTTCCGGTAACCCGGCAGCGGTGATCACTTTCTGTGAGAACTGCTGATCGACTTGCGGTTCTTCCGCAAAAGTGATGGTTTTGGGCCTGTTTCGGGCTTTGAGCCCCGGAAACCAGCCCGCCTTCCTTTGCAGAGACGCGGTTTTGGCGCAGTTACCCCTACCCCAGTCAGGCCAGCGGGAGCACTCTCGCCCGGAGCAGGGCCAGGCCTCCCCGGCCATACATGGCTCGCTTGATCATCTTCAGGCGGTTGACGTTTCCCTCGACCACCCCGTTGCTCCACGGCTGTGTGAACGCGGCTTTCACCGCTGCCCAGTCTCGCTTCAGCCCTCGAGCGAACGTCACCAACTCTCTGATCCCGCTCTTCAGCGCCGACTCCAGCCAGCTCTCGAGCCCCGAACCGTCCTTTCCCCGCATCTTGCCAAGGAAGTCTCCGGCCATCTCCATCGCGATCCGGATCTCGGGTCGATCCTCGTAGAGCCGGCGCTTGAACTCAGCCTCGGACTCGGTCAGATCTTCTTCCCCCTTCAACAGCTTCCACGTCCAGGTTTTCGGGGGCGGGTGAACGGTCTTCGGTGGGTTGTCCGCATCTTCTGGGCTGGAGTTTCTCCACCCCGACACATAGGCATACAGTGCTGACTTGCTTCCACGATAGCCCCGACTCTTGAGATCCTCGTAAAGTAAGCCGCCGTGCTTGATCCCTCCGTCCCATTGCTCCTTGAGATAGTCACGGTATTCGTCCAGGCTCTTTGGAGACCTTACGCGTTGGCGACGCTCCGGAAACTCGCCTGCGCGCAGCCATCGAACGATCGTGGCTCTCGACGGCCCGGTCCGCTCCGTGATCTGAGCGATCGTGAACCCTTGACCTCGAAGGCGTATCATCTCGCCATAGTCCGCCTTTCGCGCATCCCGCTTCTCTTCGCTCCGAGTTTTCTCCCCTGGAACCACGTATGCTTCGGTCCGAAGCGGTGAGTCAGCCGCTGAAGTCTCGGTATCCGGCCCCGACGGGGCCCCAGGGGGCGTCTCAACGCCGCTCACGGCAGCATCTCCCTGCGGTTCCGGCGCCCGAGCCGCTCGATCGAGGGCCGATTGCTCGCGACGGAGTTGCTCCGTCAACGCTTCGGTCAGGTTCTTGGCCAGATGGAAGCGGTCAGCCACCTGAATGGCGTCCGGCGCCCCTCGACGGATCGCGTCCGCATACGCCTGGCTGCAGTCTCGGCTCACGGTCTCCGCACCCGGGTGGGCGAGCAGCCAGTCGTTGAAAGTCTCCGCGGCCCTGTCCTTGAGCACGTCGACCGCTTGTCCGGTGTCGAGATCAACGAGAAGGGTGCCGTATTCCATGCCGCGCGTGAACGCAAAGTCATCCACGCCCAGATGCTTCGGGGCTTTCACATCGATCTCGGACGCCGCAATGAGCAGGCGGATGAGCGTGTCGGGACTCGTCTGGATCCCCATGGATCGACCCGTACGCGCACCGGCCTCACAGCC
>SYKE01000121.1 GCA_005798285.1 Actinomycetota bacterium | reverse complement strand
TGGTCGTGCCGTTGAACACGATCTGCGTGAGGCGGTTGGCGGAGTCCCAACTGTTGGTTCTGCCGCCGCCGGTGAGGGTGTTGCCGTTCGCGTCGTACGCGTACCCCTGGCCGTTCTTGGTCAGGAGCATGTTCGCGGCGTTGAACGTGGACGCGTCGTTCCCGTTCACGCTGTCGGTCTTGCCGGTCCGGTTTCCCATTGGGTCGAACGTGTAGGTCTGGGTCTGACCGTCCCCGTAGTCGACGCTGGTGAGGCGGGAGAGCTCGTCGTAGCTGTATTGTTCGGTTCGGACCAGGCCGTTCTGATCGCTGATCGCGTTGGCGGCGCCGGATTGCCGTCCGTGGGCGCGGTAACCGCAAGGGTGCGGCCACCGCCTCTCAGGCTCACCGATCAGGGCGCATCCCATGGGAACTCCCCGCTCGCCGGGCAGCGAAGCCGATTTCCGAATTGCCGGCGCCCTAACCTGAAACGGGACACGAGCCCCGCCGGCTCGGGCTCACCCCGTTGTTGCTCGTCGCGTGCAACTCTTCCTTCGTGAGCGGACTGCGCCAGGGGGGCTGTAGGCCCGCGGTCAGTGTTGTCGGTTCGGACTGCCGGCACGAGCCCGAGACGATGGGGCAACTTTGGGGGCAGACGGGCCAACCATAGGCCAGGCCGGAGCATCGTCCCGGGGCTCGAATTGACGAACTCCACTGTCCTTTCATCCAAAGGAGCGGCCGCATTTCCGTCATCCTCGCAAAAGTCGCACTGGGCGGAGACTCACTCTACAGAGCGGAGGTCCATTCGCCATGACCTGCCGCGTCACTCATCCGAACGCGAGGCAGAACACCCGAACACGAATCCCCCCGTTAGCCACCGCAGCCCACCATCGTCGTCCCCGCAGAAGTAACACTGGGCGGACGCACACCGCATAGAGCGGGGATCCATTCGCCATGACCTGGCGCGTCGCCCCATCTGGCCCGGTCGGGCGCGCTTCACGGGAACTGCTTGCGGCACTTGCTGCGCTGGTTCCTCGGGTCAGGCCCGAGGAAGACGATGATTGCGGGGTGGGCCAGTGGAACCCTCACTTCGATCGAGGCAGCGTTCCACGACGGCACTTCGAGATCAGAGCCCGTGCGACCAAACTGCGGGCCGACGGGCCAGCCTCAACCCGGCCTGGGGCATCGCCGGGGAACTCGCCCCTTCCACGCCGCCATGGATGGGTTCCCGCTCTGCCGACGGGGCGGACCCTCGCGCGACCACTGCGGAAGTGATGGCGGTTTGGCCCGCTGGGTGGTCTCGCTCCAAGAAGGTCTAACTCCAGCGTTGGGTGGAAGCGCACGGGGCCGGCAAGATGCCGGCGCTCCCCGGGGGCGTGCCGGCACAGCCCGGAGGGCTTCCACGAAGTAGCCCGGGATTTCAATCCCGGGCGGCCCCGGCGCGTTCGTCCCGGCATCCCGGTCCACGCCACAATGCGGAACGAAGAAAGGCGGCCCGGTGAGCGAGGCCACTGCCGTCTCATCGACCGGCTGCGGCGACCCCAATTCGGCGGCGATGGACCCTGCGGACGATTCGCGGCTCGGTCGGAGCCTCGCCCTCCCGTTCTTTCGAGGGTGTTTCTACCGTCAGGCGGGAGTGTTCGCTCACTGTGCAGGTGCTCAACCGGAAGGGGTCGGCCGGCTTGGCGGGGCCTGCGTGCGGAATCCCATCGCGGGAGCCTCGGGTTAATCCCAGGGATCACGATGGACGAGGGGTGTGTTGGTGGAAACCGCAACTCCGCTCGAGGCAACGGCCCACGGCTGGCGCTGCTACATCCGAGCCCCCGTGTTCATCTCGGATGCCCACCCGGCCAACACATCAACCCAACCCGGGACCTCGGCTGCTGATCCCGACCCCCGACCGGGGGGCGGAGGTCGGGGGTGAAGCGTTTTCTGCCGGGAGATCCCTCTCCGAGCGTGGGTCAGGCGTCCGCTACGGCGCCCTCGGAGTCGAAGCGTGTGTACGCCGTCGCATCCTGGAGCTCGTAGGGGCGAGACGCGATGACGTCTTCGTCGAGATCGATCCCCAAACCCGGACGGTCGGGCAAGGAGAGGTAGCCGGCCTCGTTTCGCATGGGATCGCCCTTCTGGACCCGCGAGCGCCACGGTTCGTTGGTCCACACGTATTCCAGAATGTGAAAGTTTGGAATGGCCGCGCAGAGATGCAGGCAGGCGGCGGTCGAGACGGGGCCATAGGGATTGTGCGGCGCGACTTTGATGTAATAGGTCTCGGCCATCGAAGCGATTCGGCGCACCTCCGAGATGCCGCCGGCATGGCAGAGATCCGGCTGGATGACGCTCACAAGCTGCTTCTCGATCAAGGACCGATAGCCCCACCGGGTGAACAACCGCTCTCCGGTGGCCAACGGCGTGTTGAAGCCGCGCCGGGCCACGGGTTCGATCGCGTCCACGTTGTCGGGCGGGCACGGCTCCTCGAAGAAGAACAGTCCCAGTTCATCCACCGCAGAGAGCATCTGGATCGCCTGCTGCGGCGTGCTCGTGCCGTGGTTGTCGATCATAACGTCGAAGTCATCGCCACCCGCGGCGCGCATCCGCCGCACATACTCGGCGAACTTCGAGGCGACTTCGTGGTGGCGGGGCCCCGAGGTGTCCACACCCGGCCCGCTCTTCACGGCTGTGAAGCCGGCTTCCCGAATGGCGGGCACCTGCTCCGGACCACCGTGGGTGTAGAGGCGGATCCGATCTCTTACCGCGCCGCCGAGGAGTTTGTAGACGGGAACCCCGTAAGCCTTGCCGGTGAGATCCCACAGGGCCTGATCAATCCCGCTGATCGCGCTGAGAATCACAACCCCGCCGCGCCAGAATCCGTGCCGGTAGAGCATCTGCCACAGATGCTCGATGCGCGTCGGATCCTGCCCGATCAGGAACGGCTCGAGGTCGGTCACCGCCTGGGCCACCGTCCGCTCTTTCAGCTCCAGCGACGCCTCACCCCACCCATGGAGCCCCGAGTCGGTCTCCACTTTGACAAACAGCCAGTTCCGCTCCACGGCCCGCATCAAGTACGGCCTGACCGCAGTGATCTTCATTGGTCACTCCCCCACGCGCCCAGATCCGGGCGCCGTCCACCGGTATGTCCGTTCACCAACCGCCTGGGGATTCCCGCGTGATCCCCCCGTGCGGGGTGAACACGCGCTGGCGCGCTTCCCGCCGGCTCCCGTCTCCACCGGGCAGCCGCTCGGACCGTACGCGGCGCTCAGCGCGAGGTGAACGGTGCTGGATGGGTACCCCACAGGCGCCGAGAATCGCACCATGAGTGAGGGCCGAAGCGACGGCTCCCCCCACGTCGAAAACAGGACTCACAGCCATGCTGGAACCACCACAAATCGTAGAGACCACCGAACAGTTGAGCGCCGTCATACGACTCACCATTCCCCGTGAGGAGATCCGGCACGTGATGGGACCGGGCATCACCGAACTGATGGGGGTCGTTTCGAAGCAGTGCATCGGGCCGACCGGAGCCTGGTTCTCGCATCACCTGAGATTTGACCCTGACGTCTTTGACTTTGAGATCGGGGTACCGGTCTCCGCTCCCGTGACGCCGGAGGGCCGGGTCGTCGGCTCTTGGCTGCCGGCCGCGACCGTGCTCCGGGCTACCTACCAGGGGCCCTACGAGGGACTTGGGGACGCCTGGGCTGAATTCGACGCGTGGGTGAAGGCGCAGGGGTTTGAGTTGATCGGAAATGCGTGGGAGATCTACCAGTCCGGTCCCGAAACCGGGCTGGACCCCTCCACCTACCGCACCGAGATCAACCGCCCGATCAAAGTGTGACCGCGGCGCGCGGGCCCGTTGGCCCGACGGAGAACAACCTGTGCCCCAAACACCCGAGTCATTCGAGGACTACCTGGCGCCCCTTACTCCCGAGAAACAGTCGATGCTTCGCGAACTTCGGCAGGTGGTGCTGGAGGTGGCGCCGGCCGCCGTGGAGTGCATCAGCTACCAGCTTCCGACGTTTCGACTCCACGGGAGGTCGCTTGTGTCGATCGGCGCCGCGGCCCGCCACTGTGCGCTCTATCCATGCAATTCACACACGGTGGCGCAATTCCAGGAGCAACTGGCCGGCTACGGAACGAGCAAAGGCGCGATCCGGTTTCCAGTGGGGGCGCCTCTCCCACTGGAGCTCATTCGAACGATCGTCGAGGCTCGAGTGGTGGAAAACGAGGCCTCTCGGCGTTGATTCCCTCCCCCCGAGCCCGTTTCGTCAAAGCCACTGACAGAGGAACCTCAGGATCGCCTCTTTTTGGGATGCGGTGATGGTGTGGCCCGAGTTTTCGGCGAGATCGAGCTGCTCCCGTTCCGGGTATCCCGCCTTCTTATACGCCGCCGAAATGGTAGCCTGGGCGATCTTCAACCCCTCGAGCGGCGCCACCGGATCCGAGTCTCCATTGATGAGGAGCAGGGGCTTGGGAGCAAACGCCGCCAGGAGATCCTGGCAGTCGTACGTCTCCGGGATTCCGGGATGCCACTTCTTCCAGGCTTCGCGGACGACGCGCGCGGTGATCTCCTTCTCCCCCATCGCTGCCGCAACGCCTTCATAAGCCTTCGACACGTTTTTCACGCGCTGAGCGTAGCCGCCGATCTCCAACTGCCACCGCCATGAACAGGCGGAAATGCACGGAATAGCAACTTTCACTCGAGGATCCGCGCTGGCCATCCAGGTCGTGTGCCCGCCCAGGGAGATCCCCATCACGCCGAGCCGGGCGCCGTCCACATCCGACCGCGACTGCAGGTAGTCCAGCGTCCGCCAGGTGTCCCAAACCGTATCCCACAGGTAGGGCCGGCCCGGGGCGCCCTTGTAGGTCTCGACCATGCGGGCACGCAGATCGTCGGCGCGCTCCCCGTGACACCGGGCGTCGATGGCGATGGCGAGGAGGCCCCGCCGAGCCATCTCCTCCAGATACGGCAGCATGCCTTCTTTCTTGCCCCCGAGCCCGTGGAGGCAGACCACGGCAGCAAGGGGACGCGCCGGCTTCGCCGGCCTCACGACCAGCGCGGGAACGCGCATGTCTCTCTCAGAGGCAAACGAGACCTGCTCGACGACCAGTTCTGCCCGTGTTTCACGCGAGACGAGGCGTGTCTCCAACGGCACTCGCGGGCGATCGAACTGCTGTACAAACCGACGCTGGAGTTCTAGCGCCTGCGGGCTCTGGACCGGCGCTTTCTGTGCCGGCGCCGGCTGGGCTGAAACGAGCCCGATGATCAGCGCCAGAGCGGGTAGGGAACATCGCAGAAACATCGTGGGCCTCCGCGCCGACCGGACCTCAAAATCCGACGAGCGCACTCTTTGATTAGGCGGTCGGTTTGCGCCCCACGACCGCTGTCTCGGCGCTCGGAGGGAGCGGAAGCTGTTCCAGCTCGACAAACCGGGCGGCGGTGAACATCTCGCGATACTCGTTCCACGAGTAGGCGTCTCCTGACTGCGTGGACGCCAGCATAACGAGCGCGAACGACGCGGCCCCGGGGGGCGTGACTCGGTCATCATTTGACACGAACTCGACCGCCACGGCGCACCCACCCGGCGAGAGAGAGCCAAACACCTTCTTCAGCAGCTCGGTGCAAACGGCCGGGTCGAAGTGGTGCAGAAAGTTCGGGAGCAGCACCACATCGTACGGCCCTCCGAGATCCACATCGAATACGCTGCCGGGCAGTAGCGTGAGACGATCCCGGAACCCCATGCGGGAGGCGTTTCCAGAGGCCACCTCCAGCACCGACTCCCAATCCTGAGCGGTGATCCGCCCCTCCGGATACCGTTCGGCAAAGGCGAGACCGAACAACCCATGGCCCGCCGCAATGTCCAGCACTCGGGGCGCCGTCACGCCGCGAAGATCGAGGCCGGCAGCCACGCCACGGCCGAGCGGACCGGCCATGGGCGACATCGCCCGGGCGAACTGCACCCACACGGGATGATCGGGCGCCATCGTCCCACCCGGGGGCAGGGCCGTTCCCCCCCGCCGAACGGCATCCGTGAGGCGATCGTAGCCTTCCACAATGGTCGGCGACAGAAGGAACTCCATCACCGAGGTGAAGCATGCCGGCGAGCGAGAGTCCAGGAACAATGCGCTGTCCGGAGTCAACCCGTAGGCGCCGTCCGACTTGGTGAGGAATCCGGCGATGACCAGGGAGTCGCAGAGGATGCGCACTCCACGCTGGGCGACTCCCCGACGAAGGGCCAGTTCGTCGGCCGTGCACGCCCCTTCACCGATCGCTGTGAAGAGATCCAACTCTACCGCGGCACGGATCATCGCGGTCTTCTGATAGCCCATCAGGGTGTCCAGAAACAAAAACGGACTGGGTGCGCTGGAATCCATTCGTTACTCTCCGCCACGCGTGATTGGTGGGGCTGTGCCTGCGATCACGGCCGCAGCGCCGTAATGGAAGAATAGCGCGGTGGACCACACGGCAGGAACCCCCGGAGCCAATGAACGAATCAATTCCGTGCGAACCGCCGAGACAGGGGCCGTCCGACCCTTGCGGTGCGACGGTGGAGTCAGAGACGATGTCCCGAACAAGACCCTATATGATGGCCCTGGCCGGCCTGGGAGCCGCCGTCACCGCCTCGATCGCTCCGGCCCAACCTCCCGCCGACACCGGCGCCAGCGGAGAGTGGCGGACCTACGGCTCAGACCCGATGGGAAGCCGCTACTCCCCCCTCGATCAGATACGGGCCGACAACTTCAAGGACTTGAAGGTGGCCTGGCGGTGGTACTCCCCCGACAATAGCCTTCTCAAGCGCCGACCCGACCTCAAAGCGGGACCCAACGAAGGCACCCCGATCATGGTGGATGGGATTCTCTACGTCCCCACCAGCCTGAATCAGGTCTGTGCCATTGAGGCTTCCACGGGGAAAACGCTCTGGACCTTCAACCCCGAGTCGTTCGGCTATGTGCATCGCGGGGTTTCGTATTGGGAGGGCGCCGGGCGTGACGGGAAGAAGGATCGCCGGATCTTTCATGCCGCCAGCGACTTTCGGCTCTACGCTCTGGATGCGGGCACCGGGAAGCCCGTGCGATCCTTTGGAGACAGCGGAGCGGTAGATCTCGCGAAAGACCTTCGGCGTCCGGTAGCGCGGAAGTTGACGTACGTGAGTTCGCCCCCGATGATTTGTGGAAACGTCGTCGTGGTTGGGAGTTCGGTCGACGACTTCCAGGATCGCAAGGAAATGCCGCCGGGCGACGTGCGCGGCTACGACGCCCGCACCGGCAAACTGGTGTGGACCTTTCACACGGTCCCGCAGGTCGGTGAGACCGGCAACGACACGTGGAAAGACGGCTCCTGGCGCTACACCGGCAACACCAACGTCTGGGCGCCGATGAGCTACGATCCCGAGCTCAATTACATCTACCTCCCGGTCAGCACCCCGACCAACGACTGGTACGGAGGCCACCGGAAGGGGGACGGTCTCTTCGGTGAGTCGATCGTCTGTCTGGACGCCCGAACCGGCAAGCGTGTGTGGCATTACCAGTTCGTTCACCACGGAGTTTGGGACTACGACCCGCCGTGCGCTCCAAATCTGCTGGATGTCACCCTGAACGGGAAAAGGGTCAAAGCGGTGGCGCAGGTCACCAAGCAAGCCTTCTGCTTTGTGTTCGACCGCGTCACCGGCAAGCCGCTCTGGCCGATCCAGGAGCGTCCCGTGCCGCAATCTCGCATCCCTGGGGAAGAGACCTCGCCGACTCAGCCCTTCCCCACGCGCCCGGCCCCCTTCGACCGTCAGGGCCTGACCGACGCCGACATCATCGACTTCACCCCCGAACTAAAGCAAGAAGCCCGGAAGATCCTCGAGGATTACAATTACGGCCCCCTCTACAATCCACCGGTCGTTGGGCGCAAGTCAATCGAGAGCCCCGGCTGGGTGGGGGGAGCGTCGTGGGCCGGCGCCGCAGTGGATCCAGAGCGCGGCTGGCTCTATGTGCCCTCCGTCACGAATCCGATGTGGTTGACCCTGAAGAAACCCAAGTCCTTTCTGGCCGACGTGGATTACAAGTTGGAAGAGAGCGGTGACCATGTGGAGGGCCCTCGCGGACTTCCTATCACCCGGCCACCCTACGGACGGATCACCGCCATTGATCTCAACACCGGAGATCATCGCTGGATGGCGATCCACGGAGACGGCCCGAGAGATCATCCGGCGCTCCGAGCCCTGGGGCTTCCGCCGCTGGGTCGCAATCGTCGCGGCTATTGTGTCGTAACAAAAACACTACTCATCACCGCGCAGGAGGGTTCGTGGTTCGGCAATGACATTCCCGAGGAAACCCCCAGGATCCGCGCTTTCGACAAGGCGACCGGCAAACTCCTTCAGGAAGTGCGCTCACCGGCGCCGGCCAGTGGCGCGCCGATCACCTACATGGCGCGCGGCCGACAGTACGTGGTGATACCAATTGGTGGATCCATAGCGCCGCAGGAACTCGTGGCGTTTGCCCTACCCGTGGATGGCGCGGGTAGGAAGTGAGGCAGCATTGGAACCGACTCGGGTAGGCTTGATCGGCTGTGGCGGAATGGGCCGCAGCCTCGGAAGACAACTCATCACCCTCGATTCAACTCGTCTGGTCGGGGTGGCCGATGTCGCGTCCGAGGCCGCCGACCGGGCTTCGGAGGAGCTGGGGGCGCCCGCTTACACCGATGTCGACGCGTTCCTGTCAGGGGTGAAGCTGGATGCGGTGATCATTGCGACACCCGGGTTTCAACACCGTCCGCTCGCGGAAGCCGCGGCGGCGCGCGGTCTCCAAATCTTTGTTGAGAAGCCGATGGCGCCCACCGTGGCGGACTGCGATGCCATGTCGAGGGCTGCGGAAGCCGCGGGCGTCACTCTGATGGTGGGCCAGGTGCTGCGGTACTACCCGTGCTGGTGGCAGATCCTTGAGCTCGTTCGGTCCGGCGCCATCGGCGATCCCTGGGGTGTCACCATCACCCGAATGGGTGGCGGCTGGGATGGTTGGCCCCATGCCTGGCGCAACTCGCTCGCGATGTCCGGCGGTCTCCTGATGGCGGTCAACGCGCACGAGATCGACTTCATGACTCAGGTCGCCGGGGAAGTGACAGAGGTCTACGCCGTTGCCAATCACTTCAATGACGACGGGTGTGACTACCCCAGCCTCTACTTCGTATCGCTGAAGTTTGCCTCGGGCGCCGTCGGACTGCTCCACTCCAGCACCGTCGCCACCGTGCCGGACCTGTCGGGCAAAGTCCAGGGATCTGAGGGGACGATCGTCTACACGGACGGGTTCGGGGCCGGGGAGATTCGCTGGGCTCGGCGGCAAGATGAGGTTCAAACGATCAGGGTGGCCGACATCCGGGTGGAGAATCCCCTTCGCAAGGAGCTGCGGCTCTTCTTCGAAGCGATTCGCGGAACCGGGTCCGTGCCGATTCCACCCGATGAGGGTCGACGAAATGTTGCCGTCGCCGAGGCGGCCTACGAGTCAGCCCGCACCGGCCAGGTGATTCGCCTCTCATGAGTTCCGATTCCACCGCCGGCAACCGAGAGGCGGTGGACACAGCCTTTGAGTCTGGCGATAGAGGGATCGTGTCTCCCCCGCCTCTCCCGCCGGCAGCGGTGGATGAGGATTCCGAGACCGCCGAGGGCTGGATCGTACCGCCTCCGCTGCCGCCCGTCCCACTTCTACCTGCGCCCCTGGAAGGGATCTCGCCCTATCTGCGCTCGCAGTGGGTCGGGGGGCTGTCGCTGGCGGCGCTGTTGCTGGCGGCAGGGGACTCCAGCCTCGAGCAACTGGTGATCACTCTCCCGTTTGTCTCACTGGCCGCCTGGGGGCGTGCAGCCGATCGCCTCGCAGCGAGTCGGGTGATGAGTGTGCTCTGGGTCCTGAGCCTTGTTTCCCTGGCAGCCGGGGCCTACGGCTTCCTCGCTCACCAGGTCCGCGTGGAGCGCGCCCAGAGTGCCCCCATGCCGGCGGGGGTCCCGCCTCCGCACGGGTTGCCCACGGATCTCTCGATCACTCTGCTTGGGGGCGCCGCTCTCGCCATCGCCATCGTGATGCTGCATCCGGTTAGCCGCCGGCTTGCAGCCCGCCTCACTCCGATCGATCCGAGCCGCTTCTCACACCGATTAGCGCTGGCGGCATCCGTTTCCATCAGCTTCCTCTTGTTCGGGCAACTCGCGCTGTCCGGCGGCCGCCCACTCATGATTGAGTTGGTGCGACTGGGAAACGAGAGTATTCGCGCCGCCGCCTCGAACACGAGTGCTCAGGAGTTGCTTCAGGGCACCTTTCTGGTGGTGCCGGCGCTTTTGGTGGCGGCGGGCTGGGGCAGTTTCCGGGGGTTTCGCCAAACGCTGGTGCGTCTGGGAGTGGTAATGCCTACCTTGAAGCAACTGATCGGGGGGCTGGCTGCGGCGGCGATTCTGGTCATCGTCGTCCTCTCGTCAGAAGAGTTGCTGGCATCGCTCCTGGGTTCGCTGAATGTGCCTGGAACGGATGAGAAGACGTTTGATTCGATGATGCAGTCGCTGAAGAACCCCCTCGGCGCCTTCGCGGTGGGCGTCAGCGCGGGAATCCAGGAGGAACTGGCGATCCGGGGACTTCTGCAGCCGCGGGTCGGGATCCTGGCGAGCAATCTGTTCTTCACTTCGCTGCACGCGCCGCAATATGGGTTGGATGGCCTGATCGTGGTCTTCATCGTGGGCGCTACTCTCGGTGTGGTGAGGGCGCGAACCAACACCAGCACCTCAATCCTGGTGCACGCCGTTTACAACTTCATCCTGGTGCTCGGCAGCGCCACCGAGTAATGGGAGTCGCCTCATGAAGGTGCTCATCGCGCCCGATAGTTTCAAAGGGAGTCTGAAGTCTCCGGACGTCGCGCGAGCCATGGCCGCCGGCGTCAGGGCCGCGGTCCCAGATGGCCAGGTCGCTCTGCTGCCGGTGGGCGATGGCGGCGAGGGGACCCTGGAGGCGCTCGTGGAGGCCACCGGTGGCTCTTACGAGACGGCGACGGTCGATGATCCGCTCGGACGAAGCATCTCGGCCCGGCTGGGACTCCTCGGCGATGGAAATACCGCCTTCGTCGAGATGGCGGAAGCCTCCGGCCTCTCGCGATTGACGCCCGCCGAGCGAGACCCCCTCCGAGCCGACACTCGGGGGACCGGTGAACTGGTACGGTCCGCAATTCAATCGGGCCGATCCCGCATCCTCATCGGGATTGGAGGAAGCGCCACCAACGATGCAGGCGCCGGGCTCCTCACCGGGTTGGGGGTTCGCATTCTCGATCGCGACGGGAACGAGATCGGTCCTGGAGGTGGTGAACTGGCGAGAGCCCACCGGCTCGATTTAACCGGTTTGTCGCTGCCGCCGGGCCGAGAGTGGGTCGTGGCGTGCGATGTCACCAACCCTCTCACCGGTCCGCAGGGCGCATCCGCGATCTATGGCCCGCAAAAGGGCGCCACCCCCGAAATGATTGCGGAACTGGGTGATGCTCTCGGCCACTTCGCGGATGTGGTCGCCGAGGCGTTGGGGAAGGACTGCCGCGAGCTTCCCGGGGCGGGCGCCGCGGGTGGGCTCGGGTTCGCGCTTCAGGCCTTCCTCGGAGCCCGCCTGGTACGGGGAGTGGATCTCGTTCTCGACTCTGTGCGATTCGATGAACAACTGGAGGGCGCCTCGTTCGTTCTCACGGGGGAAGGCAAGATCGACCGCCAGACCACCGCGTTCGGCAAGACGCTGACCGGCATCGGCGCCCGCGCCGCAAAGGCGGGGGTCCCGGTGCTGGCGCTCGCCGGCTCCGTCGGCGACGACTTGGGAGACTACCGGGCAGCCGGCATTTCATCCGTGGCATCCATCGTGCCGCGTCCCATGTCGCTGGAGGAAGCTATGGGTCGGGCGCCGGGCCTCATCGAGCTGGCAACCCGTCGACTGGTGGAGACCTTTCTCGCGGGCGCCCGACGTCTCTGACACCAGCAGCCCGGATGCGGCGGCGTCACTTCCACCGTGCGGCTCCCCTCCGTATAATCCACGTACGCCCCGCCGGGGCGCGAGGGCAGCATGGCAGAGTCTTTCGACGTGATTGTGGTGGGAACCGGGCATGCCGGCTGTGAAGCCGCGCTCGCGGCGGCGCGGATGGGAGCATCCACGCTGGCGCTCACCGTCAACCTCGACAACATCGGCCATATGCCGTGCAATTGCTCCGTCGGCGGTCCGGCAAAGGGGCATGTGGTCCGGGAGATCGACGCGTTCGGGGGCCAGATGGGGATCAACACCGATCTCACACTGACCCACATGCGGATGCTCAACACCGGCAAGGGCCCAGCCGTCCAGGCGCTCCGAGCGCAGGCCGACAAGGAGCTCTACCCGGCGGAAATGGCCCGCACGCTGCAGTCGCAGCCCGGGCTCTCGGTCCGAGCGGCGACCGTTCGAGAGCTCATGGTGGAAAACGGCCGGATGGTCGGGCTCCGGTGCGAAGGCGGCGTGGAGTTTCTCGCGCCGGCCGTCATCCTCACCACGGGCACGTTTCTTCGCGGACTCTGTCACGAAGGCGATCGCAAGACTCCCGCGGCGCGCCACGGCGAGCCGCCGTCGGTCTCCCTTTCCGACTCACTGCACGCTCTGGGATTTGAGACCGCCCGCTTCAAGACCGGCACCACGCCCCGGATTGCCTTCAGCTCCATAGACCTCGACCGGACGCTGCTCCAGCCGTCCGATCCCGAGCCCGAGCCGTTCAGCTACCTGCACGACCGCCTGTCCCAGCAAGAGCTCCTCCCATGCTGGCAGACCTACACCAATGACGCGACCCACAACGTCATTCGAACCAACCTGCATCGTTCCGCGATGTACGGGGGGCACATCGAAGGCGTCGGCCCTCGCTACTGCCCATCCATCGAAGACAAGGTCGTTCGCTTCCCTCAGCGCGAACAGCACGGAATCTTTCTGGAGTTGGAGGGTTGGAAGACCGAATGGGTCTACGTCCAGGGGATGTCGACGAGCCTTCCCGCCGAGATTCAACTGGAGTTTCTCCACACCATTCCCGGCCTCGAAGCCTGCGAGATGCTCAGACCGGGCTATGCGGTGGAGTACGACTGCGTGCTTCCCACCCAGCTTCACCCCTGGCTGGAGACCCGCCGCATCTCGGGCCTGTTCCTTGCGGGTCAGATCAACGGCACATCCGGCTATGAGGAGGCGGCGGGTCAGGGCCTGATCGCCGGCATCAACGCCGCTCGCCGTGTGATGCATCCGGCGGCCGGACCGTTCACTCTGTCCCGCGCCGAGTCGTACATCGGAGTGATGATCGACGATCTTGTGACTCGCGGCACCCGGGAACCATACCGCCTGCTCACGTCACGGGCCGAGCATCGTCTCCTGCTTCGCCACGACAATGCCGACCTGCGGCTCACCTCGAAGGGCCGAGAAATCGGTCTGGTGGACGATCGGCGCTGGGAGCTGCATTGCGAACGACGCCGACAGGTGGAGCTGGCCCACACGGCGGTGCGCCGGCGCCACGTTCCCGAGGGGTTCGCCTTTGTCGGGAGCCGCGGACCGGTCACGCTGGAGCGGCAGGCATCCGGGGCGCAGTTCGTGCGTCGTCCCGACGTGGACTTCGACCTGGCCCGCGAGCTGTTTCCGGAACTTGGGGCATTCGATCGCTGGACCATGCGGCAGGTGGAAATCGAGGAGAAGTATGCCGGCTATATCGAGCGGCAGCTTCTGGAAGTGGAGCGACTCTCTCGCCTTGAGCAGCTTCCCATTCCCGCAGGCTTCGACTATGGGCTCGTGAACGGCCTCTCATCTGAGGGTCGGGAAAAACTACTCGCCGTACAGCCCCGGAGCGCCGGGCAGGCGGGCCGGATCCCCGGCGTCACCCCCGCCGACATCGGCGTGCTTCTGGTCGTGCTGGAAGCCCGGCGACGGCGCGCCGCCTGACGCCGAACCCACCCGGCTACGATGGAAGCTCGCCGACTTCCCGCATCCAGGCGACAAACCGGGACAGACCCTCCTCCACCTGAACCTGCGGTCGATAGCCCAGCCGCTCGCCCGCCCGGGTGATGTCCGCGAAGGTGATCCGTGGTTCCGACGGTGGGGCCGGCACGTCGATGACCCGGGCCTGTTTGTCGAGCAACTGCTCCAGCACCTCTACAAATCGCAGGTTCTCGACGGGGTTTCCGCAGCCGATATTCATCACGTCACCGGTGAGGCGTGCGTCGAGAGCCGCGATGAAGCCCCTCACGATGTCGTCGATGAAGGTCCAGTCTCGCTTGAGCCGTCCGGCGTCAAACAGCGTCAGCGTCTCGCCCGCCGAGATCTGCTGGGCCCACTTCCAGGGCATCATGTCCGGCCGGCCGTGGGGGCCATAGACATTGAAGAACCGCAGCACCGTGGTGGGGACGCCCCACAGATGAGAGTAGGTGTAGGCGAAGAGTTCCATCGCCCGCTTACTTGCGGGATACGGCGCCAGAGGTCGGACCGCGGGCGACTCCTCGGAAAAGGGAACCTTGGTGTCGGAGCCGTACACCGAGCCGGTTGATGCCAGAACTACAGACGGGTTCGTCTCACACCGGCGAGCGGCATCGAGGACGTGAATAGAGCCCTGAACGTTGACGTCGCTGTAGACCAGCGGATGCTCCACGCTGTAGCGCACGGCTGCCATCCCGGCCAGATGCGCCACCGCGTCGGGTTGAAACCCGATCAGGGCGCGATCGACCTCCTCCGAGGAGCGCAGATCTCCCACCACCAGCCCAAATCGAGAGTCCTCGAGCAGGTCCAGGAGGTGGCGATCCTTGTGCCGTCGCTCATAGTACGGATCGAAATTATCGAACCCGAGGACGGTGTCCCCCCGATCCATCAGGGCCCTCGAAAGTCGACTCCCCACAAATCCGGCTGCGCCCGTCACAAATACACGCACTCAAGATCTCCCGAGATGAATCTTCCCCACCTCGCTCCGCGTGCTCCCGTTATACCGCGTGAGATCGCGATCAGATGTTGGGATTCGACTTGGCGAGTTCCCAGACCCGGACTACGGCGAGGGCAGAGCGTGACGAAGGAATCTACAGCCGAATGCTCGCACGGTACCCATGGATCTATCCATGTCTTCGACCACATGCCCCGGGCGCGAACTGTCCGCAGCCCTGTCGACCGCAGCCCTGTGGACCGCAGCCTTCCTCACCGCACTCGTGACAGGCCCGGCTGCCGCTGCTCCTCACAGTAAGTCACCTCACCCAGAGCGGATCACGCGGCTAGTGGTCACGCCGGCGAGTGTCACCCTCACCTCCCCCACGGAGCGCGCTGGCCTACTCGTACTGGGAACTACGGCCTCCGGGCGAGTGCGCGATCTGACAGCATCGGCAAGCCTCACTCCGACGGCCGGCGCCAACTTCCTGCTCGAGGGCGCTCGATTGGCGCCGATCCGCTCTGGGGTGGGTCGATTGAAGATCACCGCACGAGGCCTGACTGCGGTAGTGCCCATCATTGTGAAGCTCGGAGCGGGGCCGGCGATCCCTTCCTTCAAGGGGGAAATCGTGCCCCTCCTGGCGCGTCTGGGCTGCTCTTCGGGAACCTGTCACGGGGCCAACTCCGGCAAAGGGGGTTTCCGCCTCTCCCTCAGGGGGTACGCTCCCGACCAGGACTTCGATGAAATCACCCGTCAGCTCGCCGGTCGACGGATCGCTCCGGGTGAGCCTGGGAAGAGCCTGCTCCTCCGGAAGCCGCTGGGTGAGCTCCCCCACGGCGGGGGCAAGCGCATCCAGCCGAATAGCAGCGATCACCGGCTGCTTCTCGCCTGGCTCGCCGCCGGAGCTCCACTGGACGACGTGCCCCAGCCGGTCGCCTTCACGGTGGCGCCTGCGCCGAGGCGGCTGGATCGGGGCGAGTCCCAGCACCTGCAGGTGAGGTCGAGGTCAAACTCCGGAGAGTCTCGCGACGTCACGGATCTCACCGTCTTTCGCTCCAACGATGACGCTGTCGCTACCGTCACCGAGGACGGGATCGTCACCGCAGCCGGCCCCGGCTCGACGGCAATCCAGGCGAAGTATCGAGACCGACTGGTCTCTTTTCCGGTCACGGTCGCCTATCCGGCCCCTCCAGTTTCGCGGCCGCGCCCGTTCCCTGATGAGAGGACCGACGTCGACCGACACGTGTTTGCAGCGCTCCGGGGGTTGAACCTCCGACCCAGTCCCCCATGCACCGACTCGGAGTTTCTTCGCCGAGTCTACGTCGACGTGCTCGGCGTGCTCCCCACCGCCGATGAAGCCCGGGCTTTCCTCGCGGATACTCGTCCCGACCGCCGGGGCCGGCTCATCGAGCAGGTCCTCCGGCGGCCGGAGTATGCCTCGGTCTGGGCCCTGAAGCTGTCGGATCTGTTCCTGATGCGGAAGGAGCACATGGGGCGCAAGGCTGCGTTGGCGCTTCATCAATGGTTGACGGAGCAGTTCCTTCAGAACCGGCCCTGGGATCAACTCGTCGTGGATCTACTGACCGCAAAGGGTCCGACTTCCGAGAACCCGGCCACGCTGTGGTGGGCCAGCCGGCAGATGTCCCGCCCGGGGGCGCGAGGGTGGGTGCGTCACCACGAACTGACCGGTGAGATTACGGCACAGGTGTTTCTCGGTCAGCGCATCCAATGCGCGAAGTGCCACAACCACCCCACCGAGCGCTACACCCAGGATGATTACTACGCGTTTGCCGCGCTGTTCTCAGGGGTGAACGGCGCCGGCAAGACAGATCCGATCCCGGAGACTCTGGTTGCAGACGATCCGTTCGTCGTGATGCATCCGCGGACCAATCGGCCCGTCGCAGCCCGACAACTGGATGGTTCGCCCCTGACGGCCCCGCAGCCGGGAGGATCGGATCGGCGTGCAGAACTGGGACGCTGGCTGACGGGCCCCGGAAGCGAGATGTTCAGCCGGAACATCGTGAATCGGATCTGGGCGCGCCTGTTCGGCAGCGGGATTGTCGATCCGGTGGACGACCTCCGCAGCACCAATCCACCCCGCATCCCCGGCCTCCTGGAAGCTCTCAGCCGGTCGCTGGTCGCCGCCCGGTGGGACCTCAAACAAGTCTACCGACTCATCCTGAACTCCCACACGTATCAGGCATCCAGCACCGCGATCCCGGAAAACCGGATCGATACCCGCTTCTTTTCGCGCTATCCGGTTCGCCGTCTGGTCGCCGAGGAGATCCTTGATGCGGTAGCACAGGTCACCGGCTCACCGGACCGCTTCGCGACGTACCCCGTCGGTACGCGCGCTCAGGAACTGTGCGACACGGAACTCCCCTCCATCGCGCTCGACACGTTCGGACGGCCTCCGCGCGTGATGCCGTGCGACTGCGAGCGGATTGCGGCTCCCAGCCTCTCGCAGGCTCTGGCGTTGTTCAATGGCGATGCCTTGCAGGCCAAACTGAAGGATCCTTCCGGGACGATCGCGAGATTGGCGAAGTCGGGTAAACCCCTGGGAGAGCTGGTGGATGAGTTGTTCCTGATGGCGCTGGCTCGGCCGCCGGATGCCCCGGAGAAGACTCGATTGACGGTGGCGCTCGGCGCTTCGGGCAGCCTCGAAGAGACGCTGCAGGACGTCCTGTGGGCCCTGCTCAACACCAAAGAGTTCATGTTCCAGCATTAGAACCTGCTCGGGAACGGATCGAAACATCGGGCCCGAGTCGGGTTCTACCTGCTAGATGGGATTACGAGAGTGAGCGGCACATGCTGAGCTGGATCGGAAAGACGAATTCACCCTGCTGCGATGGGATCCGTCGACGCGATTTCATCAGCGCCGGTTCGCTTGGAGTGCTCGGGCTGAGCTTGCCGGAGTTGCTCCGGGCCGAAAGAGCCCAGGCGGCGGCGCCCCGAGCGAAGAGCATTTTGCTCGTGTACCTCGGCGGGGGCATCACCCACCACGACACATTTGACCCCAAGCCGGAGGCGCCGGAAGAGATCCGCGGCAAGTACGGCCAGATCGACACCCGCACTCCAGGCGTGCGCTTCTCCGACCAGATGCCGTCGCTGGCGGCCTGCTCCAATCTCTTCGCACTGGTCCGCTCGCAGGTAGCCGGCTCGGATCACCATGAGACGGCCGCCCAATGGATGCTCACCGGCAACTATGGGGTGATGCAGGGCGGTGACTATCCCGCGATCGGCGCCATTGTGCATCACGAACTGGGCGCGCAAAACTCCCTTCCACCCTATGTCGCCGTTCCTCGGAACCACTCGTTTACCTGGGAACTCGGGAAGTCGGCGTGGTTGGGCGAGCAGTACGAGTCGTTCAAGTCGGGCGACCCGGCCCAGCCGGGGTGGAAGGTCACCAATCTGGCCCTGCAGGCGGACGTCGACCGGGCTCGATTGGGACGCCGCAATCAGGTGCTTGCCGCCATCGACGGACTGGCCCGCAAAGTCGGGAACAGTCCCGACCTGAAGGCGATGGACAGCTTTTACCAGCGGGCTGCTCAGATGGTGCTCTCCGAAGATGCCCGCCTCGCGTTCGACCTGACGCGAGAGAGCGAGAAGACCCTTGACGCATATGGGAAGACCGAACGATGGGGACGGCAAGCTCTCCTGGCCCGCCGCCTCATCGAGTCCGGGGTCCGCTTCGTTTTTCTTCAATACAGTGCGTGGGATCATCACGCGAAGATTTTCGAAAGTTGCGACCGAATGCTGAAGCCGTTCGACCAGGCGCTTGCGGCGCTGCTGAAGGACATGAATGAGCGCGGACTCCTGAAGGACACGCTTGTTGCCGTTTACGGCGACTTTGGTCGAACCTCCAAGATCAACAAAGATGCCGGGCGGGACCACTGGGGAAATGCCGGAAGCATGTTGTTTGCCGGCGCCGGTGTGCGCGGCGGACAGGTCATTGGGAAGACCGATGCCCGGGGCGAATACGTGCTGGACCGACCCGTGCGTCCCCCAGATGTTGCCGCAACGCTCTACGACGCGGTGGGCATCGATTTCCACAAGGAACTTCACACTCCCCAGGCTCGACCGGTTCGCGTGCTGCCGCCCGACGCGGCGCCCATCCACGAACTGTATGGCTAGTGTGTGGCGGTCCGTCCTCGTCGTCCTATGTGCGGTTGGAGCCGGGCTGGCTGCCTCGAGTTGGGCTGCCGCCCCCACGCCATCCGCCGTTACCGCGCTGGCGTTCAGTCCGTCCGGTGACCGGATCGCGGTAGGGCGCTATGGGCGGGTGGAGGTGGCGTCCCTAGACGGCGGCGGTCCTGCTGCCGTGCTGCCCTCGCCGGGTCAGGTAGCCTGCATTCGCTGGAGGCAGCAATCGCTCCTGGCGGCAGGCGGGATCCCGGGTGAGAGCGGAACCATTCGAGCCTGGGGCCTGAATACGAACGGAGTCCCCGCGGCCACAGCTCGAATACTCACTGCGTTCCGGGATGTCGCAATGGCGATGGCAGCACATCCGACGAAGGAGCGACTCGCCGCCGGCTCCATGGATCGCTCGGTCTCGGTCTGGATGGACGGGGCCGGAGTTCACTTCAAACTCCTCTCCGATCACGTGGAGGCCGTGATGGCAACCCAGTTCAGCCCCGACGGCCGCTGGCTCCTTACCGCCGGGAGCGACCGCACGGCGAAGTTGTACGACGCCGACACTCTCAAGCGAGTCAACTCCTTCTCTCACCCCATGCCGGTACTGGGGGCAGACTTCTCGAACAAGTCGGAGCTGGTGGTTACGACCTCCGTCGATCGACAGGTTCGATGGTGGCATCTGGCGGCTCAACCCGGCGGCGCCGCGCCGAGGTCCCGTACGCTTCCGGCTCAGCCGACGTCGCTGGCGGTGAACCCGATGGGCTCTGCGGTTGCAGTCGGCTGCGCTGACGGAAAGGTTCGACTGCTCAACGGCGACGGTTCATCGCAACTCCGCGAGTTGACGACGTCTGGCGGCTGGATCCAGGCCGTGGACATCTCCGCCGACGGACTGCGAATCGCCTGCGGGAGCTCGGACGGCCGGGTGAGCGTCGGACCCCTCGATGGAAGCCGGCCGCTCGCCGCGCTCCCCCTCGCGGTAGTCTCGCGATGAGACGACTGGGCATCCCATTCGCGCTCGCGCTGTCGCTCGCATGGTTTCTGAGAGCCGCTCTCGCCGACGTGCAGCCGGCCGGACCGGACTGGCTTTTGCCGGGCCGAACAACGCGAGTGAAAGTCAAGGGCCGGAGCCTCGCGGGCGCCGTGGTAGCCGCGGAGCCGCGAGATGTGCGCGTCTACGTTGCCGGTTCCACCGCCGAAGGTGGCGAACTTGACGTGGAGGTGCTGGCCGACGCGCCGACCGGACCCCGCAGCGTGGTGCTGGAGTTTCCCAACCAGACCATGGAGACGCTGCGCCTGTTCGTCGAAACGCCGGCGCCGGAGATTGACGAGCGGGAGCCCAACAATTCCCTCCTGGCTCCCCAGGCGCTCCCGATGAACGGCGCCAGTGTGAAGGGGAAGCTGGATGGAGACGGGGCCGACGTGTTCCAGTTTCACAGCGCTCGGGGACAACGGTGGCGAATCGAGCTCTTCGCCCACCGAATCGGGTCGCCCCTGGAAGGGGTGGTCCGTGTGCGGGACCCGCGCGGCGCCCGGCTTCGTGCCGTGGTGGATCGAGGTCGGGACTGCGGTCTGGACTTTGTCGCTCCGGAAGACGGAAACTATCTCATCGAAGTCTTCGACGGTGAGAATCGGGCGCAGGCGGACTTTGTTTACCGGCTGTCCCTTCGACCCGTGCCGCCCTCGAGTTGAACTCGCTGCCGGCCGCTCTCCGACGGCGAGTCGGATGGAGAACCCCCATGCCCCTCTTCGAGTACGTTTGCAATCAGTGCTCCAGCCGCTTTGAGGCGCTGGTTTCCTCAAGCCGAACCGCGGAGTGTCCACGCTGCAGCGGTTCGGACCTCACCCGAAAGCTCTCGACCTTCGCTGTTGGCGGCGGCCGCAAGGAAGCCGCTCCGATGCCCGTGAGCCCGTGCGGCGCCTGCGGCGACCCTCGTGGGCCCGGGAGCTGTTCCCGCAACTAGGGGCCCCGCCCGGCCGAAGCGTCGCTCACTCAGATCCACCCCCGGCAGCGCCGTGTAGGAGGTCCCATGAATCGCAGGCAGACCCTTGCCGTTCTCGGTGCTCTCGGGCACTCACCGGTGTACGCACTTGGAGCCAACGCCGAGCCTCGTGCCGAGACCTTTCAGTATGTGAGCACCGTCGACCGGACGGGACCGCTGATCGCTGATGCCTTCTACCAGCCCGATGGCAAGAGGAAGCCTGTCCTCGCCGTGATGCACGGGTTCAGTGGGGATCGGACCGCGGTCACCGCGGATGCAAAGCAGCTCGCCGCACGGGGCGTGTTCGCAGTCGCCCCCGACATGCGAGGGCGGGGAAAATCGGCGGGCAAGTTCGACAGCGGCGGACTCGATACCCACGACATCGTGGATGCGATCCGAGAAGTCATCCGCAAGTATCCCGCCGAGGTGGATCCGACCCGCATCAGCGTGGTGGGCTACAGCGGCGGCGGCGGGAATGCCGTGTTCTGCGGCGTCCGCTTCCCGGACATGTTCCAGTGCTGCATCTCCTTTTTCGGGGTGGTGGATTACGGCGGCTGGCATCGCAGCAAGGGCCGCCCCGACTGCAACATGAAGATGGAGGCGGCGCTGGGCGGGCCGCCCGATCAACTGCCCCACATCTACGCGGCTCGAAACGCCATTCCGGCTGCGACCAATGCCCGCGGGACTCGCTTCCACTTCTTCTGGGATGAAGAGGAGGTGATGTGCCCCGCGGACATGATTGAGGCGTTCGTGGAGGCCCGGCGATTAGCCGGCTTGCGGAACACCCACACACACATCAGCCGCAAGTTGGACGCGGTTCGTTGAAAGCACGGTTACCGAACCGGCGTCCCCGACCTGGTAAAGGGGGACGATCTGTTCTTGCCGGATGTGAAGTCGCAGGGCGGCGCATCCCTGGAACTCCCCCGATCCGGACGACTGGTCGTACCCGGCTACCTGGTAACTCGCCGGTTCTCTGTGTGGATCGGCGATGGACAACAGGGCCGGTGTGAGATCAGTTATGAGCAGGGGAGCCCCGGTACACAGATCCGGGTGTTGTCCAACCCCAGCGGAATCCCGATTCGGACCTCCATGACCAACGGCTGAGCCCATTGCTGTCGGGCTATTCGCGCCCTGCGGTGACGTTCTCCCCGGAGTCTCAAACCGGGTCCGGTTTCATCGGTGGTAACATCTTAATAGGTGAGTCCGTCCATCATGGACGATCATGCGTCGACCCGCTCGATCGGAACTAGAGGGCCCTGGAGTATGGCTGCCGTTTCACCCCAGCAGATAGCGCGAGCCTCGGCCGCGTTGGTTCTCGCTCTCGTGGCGGGAGCCGGGATGCTCGACGCGCAGGCCGTTCAAAGGAAGCCCGCTGGGGCGGGGCCAGGGACGAAGTCTCCGACTTTGAAGTCCGGCGGGGCCGCTGCTGCCGTGAGTTCGCCTGCAGCGCCCGGTCAGGCCGTCTATCGAAAACAGTGCGCAGCGTGCCATGGAGGCGCCGGCGAAGGATCCAGGGCCTACCAGAAGCCGCTCATCGGCGACAAGTCGGTGAATGAGTTGTCCCGCTACATCGGCGCCAACATGCCGCCGGGTAAGAAGAAGTGTCCGCCGGCCGATGCGGCTAAGGTGGCTGCCTACATTCACGAGGCGTTTTATTCACCGGTGGCTCAGGCCCGCAATCGACCCCCCCGCGTTGAACTCTCGCGCCTGACCGTGCGTCAGTATCGGAATGCCGTCGCCGACCTGATCGGCAGCTTCCGGGGCGGACCGACTCTCACCGCCGAGCGCGGGCTGCGCGCCGACTACTACAAGACTCGCCGCTTCCGAGGCAACGAGCGGGTGACCCAGAAAGTTGACCCGCAGATTGACTTCGATTGGGGCAAGAACGTCCCCTTCGGCGACCGGTTCGACCCACACCAGTTCTCCATCCGCTGGGACGGCTCGGTGATCGCTCCGGAGACGGGTGAGTACGAGTTCATCGTTCAAACCGGCCACGCCGCGCGGCTCTGGGTGAACGATCTGCGCACGCCGCTGGTTGACGCCTGGGTGAAGTCCGGAAACGACACGGAGTACCGCTCCAACCTGTTCCTGGTCGGCGGTCGCGCCTATCCCATCCGCCTCGAGTTCTCCAAGGCGAACCAGGGGGTGGACGACACCCCCAAGCTGAAGGACCGCCCGGTGGGTCCGGCGCGGCTCTCCCTGAAGTGGCGTTGCCCCAAGGCAGAACCGGAGGCGATCCCTCAGCGGGCGCTCTCGACGGTAACGCTGCCGGAGGCCTACATTGCTGCGACGGCATTCCCTCCCGATGATCGCAGTCTGGGTTACGAACGGGGCTCGTCCGTCTCCAAGGCGTGGTCCGACGCCACCACCGAAGCTGCGATCGATGCCGCAGGATATGTGGCCCGACGCCTGACCCAGTTCATCGGCGCCGATGAAGCGTCGGCCGAGCGCGCAACGAAGGCTCGCGCCTTTTGCGTGCAGTTCGCTACCCGCGCCTTCGGACGCCCGCTGACGCCCGAGTTGGAGTCGCTCTTTGTCGAGCGCCAGCTTGCCGGGGCGCCGGACCTCGAAACCGGTGTCAAGCGAACGATCCTCCTCGTCCTGAAGTCGCCCCGCTTCCTCTTCCGAGAGGCGCGCACGGCCCAGCCCGACGCGTACGATACCGCAGCGCGCCTGTCCTTTGGACTCTGGGACTCCATCCCTGACGCCGAGCTCCTTCGAGCGGCGGGCGCGGGTGAACTCTCCAGCCGCGAGCAGGTGCTCAAGCAGGCTGATCGCATGCTCGGCGACCTTCGCGCTCGTTCCAAGGTGCGCGACTTCTTCCTGCAGTGGCTGAAGGTGGATCATCACCCCGACCTCGCGAAGGATGCGAAGGCCTATCCCGGCTTCGACTCGGCGGTCGCCAACGACCTGCGGACGTCGCTCGAGTTGACCCTGGACGATGTGGTGTGGAGTGAGAAGTCGGACTTCCGGGAACTGCTGCTGACCAGCAAGGTGTACCTGAACGGCCGCCTGGCAAAACTCTATGGCGTCAATCTGCCGGAGAACGCGCCGTTCCAGGCGGTGTCGCTGGAGGAGTCGGAGCGAGCGGGAATCCTGAGCCACCCGTACATTCTCTCCAGCTTCGCCTACCTCGACGCCACGTCACCGATCCATCGTGGGGTGCTCATCGCACGCAATCTGTTGGGCCGGGTGCTGCAGCCGCCGCCGATCGCGGTCTCCCCCATCGCGCCATCCCTCCACCCCGGCCTCACCACCCGTGAGCGTGTGAACTTGCAGACGAAACCGGCGGCCTGTTCCCGGTGTCATGACATGATCAATCCCCTCGGCTATGCCCTGGAGCGATTTGACGCGATCGGTCGTCTTCGCGAGCAGGATAACGGCAAGCCGGTGGACACTCGCGGCAGTTATGAAACCCGCAGCGGCAAAGTCGTGCGGTTCCAGGGCGCGCGGGAGTTGGCGACATTCCTCACTCAAAGTGAGGAGGCGCAAGCGGCGTTCGTTGAGAAGTTTTTCCAGTACCTGGTGAAGCAGCCGATCCGGGCATACGGCCCGGAAGCGCTGCCTCAGCTTCAAAAGGCCTTGGCCTCGGACGGCTTCAGCATCCGTCGACAGATTTTGGAATCGATCGCGGTCAACGCCCTAAGCCGGCAGGGCTAGGACAGGGCATCAGGGAGAGTTTTCGTGAGCAACCTTCGAAACCGACGTGAGTTCCTCCGGGATGTGGGGATCGGCAGCGCCGCGCTCCCCTTTATCCTGAACCTGCCGGGCCTGGCCGCCGAACCGCCCCGCCGCAAGCAGCGGCTGGTCGTGGTGTTCAGCCCGAACGGTGTGGTGCCGACCAATTTCTGGCCGGACGAGGAGGGACCTCTCACCACGCTCAAGGAGAGCCTGAAGCCGCTGGAAGCACTGAAGGAACGGACCCTGATCCTTCACGGCGTCTGTGACCGTGTTCGCGGGGACGGCGATAACCACATGCGTGGGATCGGCTGCCTGCTTACGGGCATCGAACTCTACCCCGGCAACGTTCAGGGCGGCAGCGACACCCCGGCAGGCTGGGCGAGCGGTATTTCCATCGATCAGGAAATCAAGAACTTCCTGCAGAAGGACCCCGCCACCCGCACTCGCTTCGGCTCCCTTGAGCTCGGAGTGATGGTTCCCGAACGCGCCGACACCTGGACGCGCATGTCCTACGTGGGCGCCAACAAGCCGGTCGCCCCGATTGACAATCCCTATCAGCTTTTCGCCCGGCTCTACGGTCGCGCCAAAGACCAGCAGACGCTCAAGAGCGTGATGGACGACCTGAAGGACGACCTGAACAAGATCAAGTCGAACGTCGGCGCGGCGGATCGTCAGATCCTTGAAGACCATGCGACGCTCGTGCGTGAGATGGAGAAGGAACTCCAGACGTCCAACCTGCAGAGCATCGGGCATGCCGTTCCCAAGCTGGAGCCGGGCGTGCGGATCGACAACGACAACATGCCGCAGCTCACCAAACTGCAGTTGGACCTGCTCGTGAGCAGCTTCCAGGCAGATTTTGCCCGCGTGGCGACCTTCCAGTTCACCAATTCGGTGGGGATGGCGCGCATGCGGTGGCTCGGCATCAATGAAGGTCACCACGACCTGTCTCACATGCCGGATACCGACAGCATCTCGCAAGAGAAACTGACTCGCATCAATCAGTGGTACTGCAGCCAGCTCGCCTACCTGGCGCAGCGGCTCGCCGACACCCCCGAGCCGGATGGCCACGGCACGATGCTGGACAACACCACCATTCTGTGGACCAACGAACTCGGCAAAGGCAACTCCCACACCCTCGACAACATCCCGTGGGTGATGGTTGGGAACGGCCTGGACTTCAAGATGGGCCGCTCGCTGAAATATGCGCGCCAGCCCCACAACCGCCTCCTGATGTCGATCGCCCACAGCTTCGGTCATCGCATCGACCGCTTCGGGAACCCCGACTTCTGCGGCGCCGGTCCTCTCGACCGGCTCACGTAGCTCAGGTTCCCGAAGGGGCGGATTCGTCCGTCCCTTCGGGGGATCCCACCCCATCCCACCCCAGCGACCTAAGACTGTGTCAGAACACTCGCTCCTCGGGGTTCAACTGCGGGCATGGGGCCGTGAATCTTCGGAATCGCCAGCCAGCGGCTGGATTTCCCCCGTTTGGCTCGCCGACATCCCTCTTTGAGGCCGTTGTGGCTCTGTTCGGGCGCCTCGAACTCGAGCTTTGTTCGTCGGCAGATCGCCGGCGCTCTGCTCTCCCCTGGGTTGAGGCGTTAACGCAAGCAACTCCACCGGGTGATGGAGCGGGGGTGCTTCTCTGGAACCTGATCGCAACCATCGATTCACCGTCTCCGCGGCTGTGGACATCTCCCGCGACAACCGCCAGCATTCTGCCATGGACATCAACTGTTGCACTCCCATCCGGAGCCGCAGGTCTGGATTCTGTCCCCACCGTTTGCAAGGAAGACCCTCGTCGTTTTTCTTTACGCTACGCGGGGCGCCATTCGAGTTTGACTCGTGTTTGTTTGGAGGCCGGAGGAGGTAAAGAAGTGATCATCTGGTGTCGCACCGGTTTGCTCAGGTCTCTATTGGCCCTTGGACTTTGCAGTCTTATCGCACTTCCTGGAGAATCTGGCGCCCGTAATCGTGCGCCGGAAGCGAGCG
The DNA here is from genome assembly GCA_005798285.1 of Actinomycetota bacterium. GTDB lineage: Bacteria > Armatimonadota > SYMT01 > SYMT01 > SYMT01 > F1-80-MAGs030. Next base: position 8,501 of record SYKE01000121.1, on the reverse strand, counting down.
CCCAGGTCGGAGAGCCTGATTCGGAAGAGTTGCTCGGAGCCACCTTGGAGGACGGAAAATGGAAGGGCTGGCGAGTTCCGGCGAACCCGGACTTGACTCAGGCGGTTCAACGTCTCAAGCCGTCCGGCGGGAAACTTCCAACTGGGAACCCAAGTTGGGAGATCACACTCGGCATTCCTCAGCCACAAACCTACCGGGCGTGGGAGTCGCCAGACTGTCTTGCAGTGGTGGACTCCAGTGGCGCTGTGATTCCTCTGTCGGCGAAAACTGAACAACAGAGCTTGCGTCGCAACTGGCGCCCTTTGTTGATACCTTCAGCCCCCGCGGCGCCATCGCCGAAACTCTCGGACGCCTCAATGGCTGTGACCAAACTACCCTATGGGCAGGTGAGGGAGCTTCATTGGCGCTACCACTCTTCACGCTACATTGTTTTGGGAGTGGTTGAAGGTGTCGTGGGCACGTTTCTCGAGGCGCCGTACCCGGGACAAGAATGGACGAGTTACGCGGTCAGAGTGATCGAGGATTACCGACCGCTGGCTTCTGGTACGCCGCGATTCTTACGGATTGCCTGGCCGGGAGCGCACCGCTACGGGGGTCGTCCTGCAGATCGACCGATGCTCCGGATCGGGGATAGCTACCTTTTCATGACTCAATCCAAGATCCGTCGATTGGAGCCACGACCTGGAGTGGTGTCGGAGCGGTGGCTCGGCGAACAATACGTTGCCTCGCACTTTCCGACACTCCTCGGATTGGGCCTGTACCGGATCGAAGAGGGACTGATGGCTCCTCCCTTCCCGGAGTGGCGATCAGCGATGCTGGATGCCAAGGAACGCTCGGGCGGTCTCGCGCGCAGGGGCTTCCTCAGCCTCGCGGAACTTGAGCCTCGCTACGGTCTGCCATGGGCAACCTATCGAGCAGAGTTGTTGGCATTACGGGAGCGCCTCATTGATGGAGTCAAGAGGGGCCGGTTTTCCCAGCCGCAAAGGCAGTAGTCCACACCCTGTGCGGCGGGCGCCAGGACAGAGAGACCCGCCCGTCAGCGCAGGGCGACCGGGCGGGCCAGGCTGATTGCATGTCGGTCCTGCCTGCCGGGCTCGCCGGGTGGGCGGGATCTACACCGCCTGACGGCTCGAGGTGGTTTCCACCCAGTCCACGAGCCCGCCGAAAAACTCCGGGAGCGTCTTCGAGCGCTTGAGCTCGTGGAAGCAACGCAACTCGCCGTGTTCGTGGCTCAGGAGCAGCCACTGCTTCAATCGGCACAGCGTGCGCGATCGGCCTCGCTCGCTATCGTCCGCCATCAGTTCGACAAATCTCTCGAACAGCTTCACCCAGTCGGTTTGAGGGGGCTCTCCCGACCGGATCCCGAGTTCGACGGCGATCCGCTTCGGCAGCGTCGGATCGGCGAGGGCGCCCCGCCCGAGCATGTAGTGAATGCAGCCCGTTTCGTCCCGGCAGCGGCGAAAGTCCTCGATGCTCCAGATGTCTCCATTGGCAATGATAGGAAGTCCGAGATCGGCCCGCACCTTCCCAATGCAGGGCCAGTAGACCGGCGGTCGGTAGCCCTGGACGCGCGTGCGGGCATGGATCGTCAGCCACGAGGCTCCGCCTTCCGCCGCCATCGCCGCGTTTTCATCGATCGAGTCGGTGGTGTCCCACCCGAGCCTGAGTTTCGCGGAGACTGCCACCGGTTCCGGGACTGCAGCCCGCACCGCTGCGACAATCTCGCGAATTCGAGCGGGATGTCTCAGCAAGGAGGCGCCACCATCGTGCCGGTTCACGATCGGCGCCGGACAGCCGAAGTTGAGATCGATCGCGGAGGCGCCCGCCGCGCACGCTTCGAAGGCCGAGAGCGCCATGCGCTCGGGGTCGCCACCCAGGATCTGGATCTGCACCGGCAGGCCGGAGGGCGTTCTTCCGTCGGCGAGCAGTTCCGGCACGGCACGACGAAATGCCTTCGCGCTGAGTGGCACGGAACTCACCCGCACGAACTCGGAGACTGCGTAGGTGAACGCCCCGAACTCTCCCAGCAGCGTTCGCATCGGCGCATCCGTGATGCCGTCCATCGGCGCAACCACGAGGGCCGGGATGAGAGGATTCAGCATGTCACGTGACTTCGGCTTCCCGCCTGACAGTGTTCCACCGAGGTCAGCACGCTCCTTCGTCGGGCCGGACTGAACTCCGATTGCCGAGCGGGGCCGCGGAGGGTCCATGCCCGGTGACCCCGACTCGTCGCTGCCGGCACAGATCCATCCGGCAACCCGGTTCGAGACGAACCCATGGTACCGCATCAGAGAGTTCGGAGGAATGGGCGAAGCGGTCGGCGGCGGGATGGGCCAGGGGAGCGGGCCGCCGACGCCCTGGAGCAACACCGCGGCCGAGTCTTCCGGCGCCGGTTGTCGCCGGTTCCCGTAGAATAGGCGGGCGGCACGCTCGTCGCACCCTTCGGAGGCGACCCATGGCGCAGCGTTCCACCATCCACCGCATCCACATCGAGCTCGCAGACACCGACCGACAGGTGTACGAGACGATCCAGATGAGCATCGCGCGGGCCGACAGCGAAACGGCCCACCGGCTGGTCGCCCGCCTCATCGCTTACTGTGTCTGGTTCGAAGAGGGCATCGCCTTCACGGGCGGCGTCGGCGCCGGCGATGAACCCGATGTCTGGGTCCGCGACTCAGATGGGCGAGTTCGCGTCTGGATCGAAGTCGGGCTGCCGGACTCGGCTCGGCTGGCAAAGGCGGCGCGCCACTCCGCACGGGTGGTCGTCCTCGCCTACGGTAAGAGTCTGCCGCGCTGGGAAAAGGACCACCTTGCGTCGCTCCAGTCCCTGAGCAACATCACCGTCGCGGAGCTGGATCCGGCACTCCTGGAGGCGCTGGTGGCGCGACTCGACCGGATCGTCTCCTGGGAACTCACGGTGAGCGGAGGCGCGCTCTACCTCACCACCTCCGGAGCGGCCTTCGAGGGAACCCTGCGCCCTCTGTGCGGAGTCCTACCGGGACCCTCCGACTGAACACCGGCGGGAACACCCACCGAGTCGAGCCTCCGCGATGCGTATTCAACCTCAGGCTCCGTCGGTGACGACTCCGTACAGCGAGATGCGGCCGCACGTTCCACACATAAACGCGCTTACCAGCCCGGCCGTCGGGAACTTGCCGGTCCAGAAGTTCAGCTTGTCTCCCGACCGGTGGTAGACAAGACCGCTCGGTGTATTCGACCGATCGCGATCCAGGATTGTAATCGAGACCGCCGTCCCGCCACATTCGACACAAACTCTGGTGGCTTCGTCGCTCATTCCGGTCTCCTTCGCCTACGCCGATCGTCCCGGGTAGTTTCGCAACTCAGTTCACTTTGCCGACCCCGACTCCTGCAGTTCCATCTCCCGCCCCTGCTTTCCTGATGCCCCCTGCCTCGGGCTGGTCGGCAAAGAGGCAGGACCCCCGGACCCTGTGACGAACAGTAGCCTGTTCGTGAGTTCGGCAATCTCCAGCGTGGGGTCCCCCGAGACCCTCGACACGGCCGAGTGGACGGAAACAATCCTGTGCGGGTACTTCTCTTTCTCACAGCGTTGCTGCTGATCTCGTCGACCGGGATGTCGACACGCCGGGCGGACGCCGCACCAGGCGCCTTCGAGCAGAAGGTGCTCCCGCTGCTGCGAAAGCGGTGCTACGCCTGCCACTCCCATGAGGGAAAGCTCCAGGGTGGGCTTGCGCTGGACTCGCGAAGCGGGTGGCAGCGAGGCGGCGATCATGGCCCTGCCGTGAAGCCGGGAGATGTGGACGGCAGCCTGCTCATCCAGGCGGTCCGCTTTCGTCACGCGGAACTTCGGATGCCCCCGAGCGGACGGCTTCCCGCCGCGGAGATCGCGGTGCTGGAGGACTGGGTGCGGCAGGGCGCGCCGGATCCTCGGGTCGCGAGCGCTCCGGCTGCAACCGGTGGGGTGGATCTCAGGAGAGGCAAGCAGTTCTGGGCCTATCGCCCCGTCACGCAGCCGGCTGTGCCCCCCGTGAAGAACACAACCTGGCCGCGTGATCCGACCGACCGCTTCATCCTCTCGAAACTCGAGAATCGCGGCATCCCCCCGGCTCCGGACGCGGATCGCTACACATGGCTACGGCGCGTGAGCCTGGATCTGACCGGGCTGCCCCCGACCCCCGACGCCATCCAGCGCTACGTCTCCGATCAGTCGCCGCAGGCAGATGCTCGCGTGGTCGACGGACTGCTGAACTCAACCGGGTTCGGAGAGCGGTGGGCGCGCCACTGGCTCGACCTGACCGGATACGCCGACCAGGTCGGCACCTCGAACGATGTCTTCGCCGAGCACGCGTGGCGATATCGGGACTATCTGATCCGTGCCTTCAATCAGGACAAGCCGTACGACCGCCTCATTCGAGAGCAAGTCGCAGGGGATCTCCTCCCCCACAAGTCCGCCGAAGAGCGGGCGGACAACCGGGTGGCCACCGGCTTCCTCGTGTTGGGCGATGTCGAGATCGTCAATCCGGACAAGCTGAAGCTGGAGACCGATCACGCCGATCAGCAGGTCAGCAAGGTGAGTCAGGCGTTTCTCGGACAAACGGTCGGCTGCGCCCGCTGTCACGATCACAAGTTCGATCCCATCCCGCAGTCGGATTACTACGCTCTGGCCGGCATCTTCAAGAGCACGCACTCCACGCACAAGATCCCCTACGGCATCTGGAGCGGCATCAACACCGTGGAATTGCCGGAGACTTCGGCACAGGTGACGCTCCGCAAGGGGCGGGAGGCGGAGCATCAACGGAAACTCGAGCGACTGCGCCAGGAGCACCGTGAAACTCTGGGCCGGCAGCAGACACTGACCGCCCAGATGTCAAAGGCGTCGCCGGGCTCCGCCGATCTCAAACCTCAGATCGATGAGCTTGCGGCGAAGAGCCGGAGACTGGCCTCGGAGCTGGAGCACGCGGAGTTCTTCCAACCGAACTCGCCGCGCGCCTTTGGGGTTCGCGATGGCGAGCAAACCGGCGACATGCGGATCTGTATCCGCGGGAACCCGTATGCACTCGGACCCTCCGTACCGCGCGGCTTCCTCCGAGTGGCCTCGTGGGGGCCGTCACCACCGATTCCAGCCGGTCAGAGCGGACGGCTGCAGCTCGCAGACTGGCTTACCGATCCCCGGCATCCCCTCACCGCCCGCGTTGCCGTCAACCGCATCTGGCAGAAACTCTTCGGCGAAGGGTTGGTCCGATCGGTCGACTACTTCGGCATCCGGGGTGAGAAACCAAGCCACCCGGAACTCCTGGATCACCTGGCGACCCGGTTCATGCGGGAGGGCTGGTCGCAGAAGAAACTCATCCGAGCGCTGGTTCTGAGCCGTACCTACCGGATGAGCAGCAAGGGAAGTGCCGAATCCCTTGTCAAGGACCCCGAGAATCGTCTGCTGAGCCGAATGAATCGACAGCGACTGGACGCCGAGGCAATTCGGGATGGCCTCCTGGTCGTGAGTGGCGAATTGAAGGGGTGTGACGGTGGTCCCGGGCTCCCCCTGGAGTATCTGGAGAACACCGGCGGGCTGAAGCAGTCGGGGGTCAACCCACCGAACTTCCGCCTCAGCCGGTTCAGGCCCGAGCAAGAGTTCCAGCGCAGTGTTTACCTCCCGGTGATCCGGAGTTCGCAGCCCGCGCCCACGCGACTGAGAGACGTCTTTGACTTCACCCAGCCGGCCCAGATGGCCGGGAGGCGACCTCAAACCGTCGTTCCCACCCAGGCGCTGTTCCTCTTGAACAACGGCATGGTCCGCAGTCGGGCGGAAGGGCTGGCAAAGTCCATCCTCTCCTCACCCGGTGAAACGCACGACAGGCTCGATGCACTCTGGCTGCGCGTGTTCAACCGTCCCATCCTCGCACCAGAGCGGGACGAAGCGGCCGCGTTCCTGGAACGCACGCGGGGCGATGGCGGCGGCTCGGCGGCCATCCCGCAGGCATCCTGGGTGGAGCTTGCCCACGCGCTCATCGAGTCCAACGAATTTCTCTTTCGCCTGTAGTCCCCGGAGCCGAGACTTTGATGAAGTTCAACCCTGTTCTCAACCGACGTCAGTGGCTCCGTGCTTCGGCGTGCGGATTTGGAGCGCTCGCGCTTCAAGATCTGGCGTACGCCGCCGCCGGCACTCTCGCCGAGCGGCCGCCCCATTTTACGCCCCGAGCGAAACGGGTCATCTTCCTGTTCATGCAGGGAGGACCCTCCCAGCATGATCTGTTTGACCCCAAGCCGTACATTCGGAGCCGGCACGGTGAAAAGATCGATTCCCCGCTTCCAAAGCAGCTCCTGCAGGTGGGCACTGAGAAGTTCCTGGCGCTCGCGGAGGCCGCCCCGGTCCGGCCGCGAGGACAATCCGGGGTTCCCATGTCCGATCTGCTGCCGCATCTGTCGGGTGTGGCGGACGACCTTTGCCTTCTTCGCGGGATGTCGGCGGACAATCCGCAGCACGCGCCGGCGGAGCTGCAGTTCCACACCGGAACGCAGAACGATGTGCGGCCCTCCATGGGCGCGTGGATCAGCTACGGTCTGGGGTCCGAAAGCCGGGATCTGCCCAGCTTTGTGACGATCCATCCGCAGGCGGACGTCCGGTATTACGGATCCGCGTTCCTGCCCGCCGCGCACCAGGGAACGCGACTCACGGTTCCGCTGCAGCCCGATCAGACTCCGGTCGAGAATCTTCGCAACGCCTCCCCCAACGCCACGATTCAGCGAGATCGACTCGAACTCACGCAGCGCCTCAATCGGCGGCTGGTGGATCGGCTCGATGGCGACCAGGCGATGCAGGGGATGATCGAGGCCATGGAGCTCGCGTTCCGGATGCAGCGTACGGCGCCCGAGATTGTGGATCTGTCTCGCGAGAGCAAGGCCACACTCGATCTCTACGGAGTTGGAAATCGGACCACCGACCGGAACGGACGGGCCTGCCTGCTCGCGCGGCGGTTGAGTGAGGCCGGCGTTCGCTTCGTGCAGGTAACGATGGGCGGCTGGGATCACCACGGCGAGATCCGATCCAATATCCGTCGCCTCTGCGCCGAAACGGATCAACCCGCCGCAGCGCTCCTCAAGGACCTCAAGTCGAGGGGGCTCCTGGACGACACGCTGGTGCTCTGGTCCGGCGAGTTCGGCCGGACACCGTGGAGTCAGGATCTCAGCGGCACTGCGCCGATCGACACCCACGGACGCGAGCATCAGCCGGAGAGCTTCTGCGCCTGGATGGCCGGCGGCGGCATTCGGCCCGGGCTTACCCACGGCGAGACCGATGAGATGGGATACCGGGTGGTGGCCGGCCGGGTCCATCTCCACGACCTGCACGCCACGATCCTGCATCAGCTCGGGCTCGACCACACCCGCCTCACCTGGCGACACATGGGTCGAGACTACCGTTTGACCGACGTCTACGGCGAAGTGGTGAAGGAGATCCTGGCTTGATCCGTGCGCGGTGGCTCATGTCGACGGTCGCGACCCGGAAGTGGGCGGCGGCATGACGGCGAGCACCATCATCCTGATGGGCGTTTGCGGCGCGGGAAAGTCCTTGATGGGTCGACTGCTGGCCGACGCGATCGGAGCCGTGTTCGACGACTCGGACGATTACCACCTGCCGGAGAACCGGAGCCGGTTGTCTCGCGGCGTGCCTCTCACGGATGCGGATCGGCGCCCCTGGTATGAGCGTTTGCGCCAGCGCATTGTCGAAGTTCGGGCGCAGGGAAGACGTCATGTGATGGCCTGCTCCGCTCTCCATTCGGGACTCAGACAGTGGCTTCGGGCGGATGATCCGCCAACCCAGATCATGTTTGTGCTGTTGGAGGCCGATCCCGAGACGATCGAGACCCGAATGAAGACTCGGGTTGGACACTTCATGCCCTCCAGCCTCATTTCCAGCCAGTTCGCCACCCTAGAGATCACCGATGACCTCGTGCGAGTTCGCGGCGACCGTGAACCTCGGGCCGTACTCGCCGACCTTCTCACACGAACCCGTGCAAACTAACACCGCCTCCCGCCCCACCACCTCTTGCCTCATCGCGTCTCACCACATCGGCGGCGAACGGGTGACCGACGGCTCGCTCAGAGCCCTTCGCCCGCTGCAGTCCCCGGTGGACGGATCACCACTCGGGGTGGTGCATGCCGCTGATGCGGGACTGGTGGACCGCGCCGTTCGCACGGCCCAGCAGGCATTCCTCGCCTGGAGCGCTGTGCCGGTGAAAGACCGCGTTCAGGTGCTGTTTCGCTTCAAGTCGCTGGTGGAGCGTCATCTCGACGAGCTCGCGCATCAGGTCACGGCGGAGAACGGAAAGACCCTTCCCGAGTCGGCGGCAGGGATCCAGCGCGGCGTTGAGATCGTGGAGTATGCCGTCGGACTTCCGCAGCTCCTCGCCGGGGATCATCTGGAGGTCAGCAGCGGCGTGGACTGCTACACCCGCCGGTTTCCTCTCGGCGTCGTGGCCGGGATCACGCCGGTCAACTTTCCCGCCCTGGTTCCCATGTGGATGTTT
>SYKE01000120.1 GCA_005798285.1 Actinomycetota bacterium | reverse complement strand
CCCGGGATCGCTGGCATCTTGCCCGCTCCGGTCGCGCCAGCACCACGCCGACACCAGGCCTGCGTGAAGCGCATCCACCCCCACGCGCCAAGCCTACCACCGTCATCCCCGCAGAAGTCGCACTGGGCGTAATCTCACCCCACAATGCGGTGATCCATTCGCCAGGACTCGGCGCGTCATGCCTCCGACCCCGGACTACACCAACCGAACACGAACCCCACCCCCAGCCCCCGCAGCCCACCATCGTCATCCCCGCGGAAGTCGCGATGGGCGTAATCTCACTCCACAAAGCGGGGATCCATTCACCAGGACTCGGCGCGTCGCCCCAACTGGCTCGGAAAGGCGCGCTTCACGAAAACTGCTTGCGGTATCTACACCCAGCATTCTCGGGTCAAGCCCAAGGACGAGAGTGCTCAAAGGGTGAGTCGGTGGGAACCAAATGGGGGTTGTGTGCGCTCCACGATGAGCTGCACCGTCGAAGTGGTAGTCGGAGTCGCCAACCACGCCACGGCGCTTTTCATGGAATGATTGCACGGGGTCTTCAGACCGCGTCGGTGGTCGGATTCAACGGGGGGCGAGTGCGATGTGGGCTGCATTGCTGCCGAACGGGAACAGCGTACGCGTCCTCGTGCGAGTGCTCACCTTCCGTGCGTCCGGCGCCGAGATGCTGGCCCTCGGCCCGCGAGAACTGGTCCTTGGTCTGATCTGCACGTGGGTGGCGGGGATGGGGCGATGGAGGGATGACCCGACGGCATCCCTTTTCATGATGAGCGGGCTGGGATCCGTGGCCTATGTCCTCGCCCTCACGTCGCTGCTCTGGCTGGTGATCCGCCCGCTGGATCCATACGCCTTCTCGTGGGGCAACCTGCTCACTTTCGTGACTCTGACCTCTCCCCCGGCGTTCCTCTACGCGATTCCGGTCGAACAGTGGCTCTCCGAGGGAGCCGCGCTCCAACTGAACCTGATCTTCCTGCAGATCGTGGCGCTGTGGCGCCTGTCGCTGCTCTGCGTCTACCTGCGCCGGTCGTTCAGCATGTCGCCGATTCAGGTCGCCATGGGTGCGGGAATCCCGATCATGGGAGTCATCGTCGTGTTGGGGTTTACGCGGATGGACTACGCCGTGTTCGATGCGATGGGAGGATTTCGCCGGGGACCGCTTTCACCACACCGGTGGGAGCACGAGTTCCTCTTCGGGCTCGGGCTCCTGTCACTGGTGGGCTTGCTGATCCTGGGTTTCATCTACGTGATGACACTCGTGGAGCTTCATCTCGTGGAACGGGTACGAACCTCCAGGAAGTGAGCCCGAGACCGACCGCGCGGGTCCGGGCTCACGGTGCGTGGGTCTACGGTTTCAACACCCAGGTTGGGCCGTCGAAGGGTTCGGTGAGGGCGATGGAGCGGTAGCGGCCGTCGCGCCAGTCTTGCACCTGATCCGCGTAGTGGGGGCTGCCGGGATGGCCGGATTGGCCGCCTGGGATGATGCCGAGCGACTCGCCGGCCAGATCCACCAGCAACCGGTAGCTCACGCCGGAGCCCGTCTCAAACGGGCGCACCGTTCCCCAGGGGCTGTTGTTCAGGCTGTTCCAGGTGCCGTGGTTGGGCATCGGCGGCAGCTCCAGCAGACTCTTGAGAAGCGGCGTCGATGCGGCGGCATGCGGCATCACCACCTGATGCACCGCGCCCCAGGTCCACGCCGCGCGATCGGCGCCCAGGCGCTCCTCCAGCGAGGCGAGCGCTCGCGACCAGGCCGCCTCGATGGCGCCAACCCGTTCCGCCTCGCTGCCGAACCAGCCGCCGTGATCCTCCAGCACCAGCCGCTCCACGAAGCCGGCGGAGATCATCAGCAACTCCTGAGCCATGTTCTCCGGGAAGCGGCGGTTCAACACCAGCCGATCCCATGCCAGGAAGAACGCCTCGAACACGCACGCCGGGCGGGAGTCAATCGAGTAAACGAAGTCCCACACGGCGAGCTCCTCCAACAGCGGGTCGGTCACGCCGGCGGCGCGGAGGGCTCGAACGGTCGGACCCACCCAGTCTCGGGGCCGGTCGGAGCGGGCATCGAACTGGCCGGCCGCCATGTCCTGCGGAGAGATGGGGCGGTCGTTGTCGTACAGCTCGTTCAGCCGCTGCATCCGGTAATCGCTCGGCCAGTAGCCGGAGAGCGGGTAGGGCCACTCGTCGGTGACCACCGGGTTATTGGCCGATCCGAGCCAGCCCCCCGGTGGATTGGCGAAGTGCGGCAGCCCTTCCCACGGAATGAAGCCCTGCCAGGTCTGCTCCGGATCCTCGCCGGCCCGATACCCGGAGGCGGTGTGCTTGCGAAGCGGGATCCGGCCGGTCAACTGATAGCCGATATCGCCCGCTCGGTCGGCGTAGATGAAGTTGAAGGTGGGGCACGACCACTCGCGAAGCGCCTGCCGGAACTCCTCGGCGGTTCGGGCGAGGCAGCCTTTCAGGATCGCTCCCGTCTCCTGGGTGGGAATGTGGCCCACCCAGCGGACCGACACGGTTTCGTCGGTGCGGGCCCACACGGGGAGGAACTCCGAGATGATGGGGCCGTGGTCCACCTCTCGCACCACCACCTCCACCGGCGCCGCGCCCTTCACGGCGATGGTCTCCCGCCGGCTGGTGATCTGCTTCCAGTGCTCTCCCCGGCGATAGCAGTCGGAGTCGAAGTCCTCGGTCACCTCCACATAGAGATCGCGGAGGGACGAGATGTTGTTGGTGAGCCCCCACACCACGTCGGCATTGCGACCGAAAAAGAGGATGGCGGTTCCCGCCGCGAAGCCCCCGGAAATATCCAGATCTCCGCCCTTCAGGCGGGCCTCGTACCACACGCTGGGCAGCACCAGCGGAACGTGCGGATCGCTGGCCAGGATGGGAGCCCCACTCGTCGAGCGGCCCGCACCGACCGCCCAGTTGTTGCTGCCGGTGACTCCGGTGTCTTGCAGCACCGGTCCGGACGAGCCGCCGTTCCACCGGGGCAGATCCGGGTAGGGCAACCCGGCGGGCCAGATGGTCGTGGCCGAGCCCTCGGGGGTCAGGAACGCCTCGAAGAGGGCGCCATCCCCCAGCGTCCTGCGGGCAAACTCCGGCACGCAGATGAAGAAGAAGCGGCCGGTGAGCTGCCACCAGAAGGCGCGAACGATGGTCTCGGTGTCCACCATCGTCCAGGGCTCCGGCTGATACTCCAGCAGCTCGAACTCGAACGGAAGTCCGGACTCCAACTGCTGCGTGAGCGAGAGGTTGATGCCGCGACAGAACGCCTCCACCCGCTCGCGAGCTTCCGGCGTGTAGGCGCGAACGACATCCTCCGCCACTGAGCGGATGGAGAGGGCGCGGTGCAGCCGATCGCTGTCGAGTTGACCGGGCCCGAGGATCTCCGCCAGGCGGCCGGAGCCGAGCCGGCGCAGGTAGTCCATCTGCCAGAGCCGGTCCTGAGCCATGGCAAAGCCCAGGCCGAGCCAGGCATCCGCCTCGGTCTCGCCGAAGATGGACGGAATTCCCCAGGCATCGCGGACAATGCGAACCGAGCCGCCGGCGCCGGAGATTTCGCCGGAGTCCGGCGGCACGCGTTCGGCGAGCAAGCGCCGCGCGACGGAACGAACGTCGTCTTCAGCGGCGCCGAGCCGTTCGGCGGCGGCTTCCCAGGTGGCGCAGGATCGGAGCGCGGAAATCAGTGCTTCGTGGGTCATGGATCAACCGGAACAGCCCGCCGCTCACGCTCCGACCATCGGAGTGAGGCGAGGCGAAGCCACAGGGCTCAGATTCGGTTCCGAACCCGCTGGTCCTTCGTTGAAGGAGGGGATTACCACACGTTTCTCGCGTTTCCCCGGGGAGGGGCGGATGGGATCGACTTCCGCACGCGGTAATCCGCGCCCCGCCGGCGAATAACATGACGCGCTGAGCCGGCGCGGACTGTGGTTCTGGCGCCGTTGAAGGAAGGTCGCGATGCGCACTCGACTCGGAGTTGGCGCCGGTTTACTGCTCGGCAGCCTGATGTGGAACGGGTTCCTGGCTGTCGGTCCCGTGGCTGCCCAGGGGAAACGGGCTGATTATGAACGCGCGGCGGCCCTCAGGCGGAGCGTCGACGGAACGGTGATCCGAGACCGGGTATCGCCACGCTGGTTGGATGCCGATCGGTTCTGGTATGAAGTGCGGCTTCCCGACGCTCCCCCCGAGCGTTGGCTCGTGGACACGCGCACCGGCAAGAAATCGCCCTATCAGGGGGAGAAAGGCGCGGGCCTTCCGGCATCCGCTTCCCTGGAAGCGCGCGTGCCGGACCGCTCGATCCGCTCCCGAAACGGCGGCGAGGAGTGCGAACTGGAGTTCGAGAACCGCTCGGCGGCCCCTGTTCGTCTCTTCTGGGTCGATGCCGCCGGGATGGAACGCGAGTACGGCCGCATCCCGGCGGGCGGCACACGCCGGCAGCACACCTTCGAGGGGCACGCCTGGCTCATCCGCACGGAGAACAGTCAGGCGCTGGTCGGGTTCATCGCGGAGGCCCGATTGCCTCGGGCCGTCATCACGGGGAATCCACCGCCCCCTCCGGCGCCGGGCGTCCGAGGCGGTCGACGGGAGACCGAGAAGCCAGGCCCCTACCAGGCCTTCATTCGGGATCACAATCTCTGGATCCGCGAGACCAACGGCGGCGCCGAACACCGGCTCACGACGGATGGAACCGCAGCCCGACCGCTCGGAGGTCCTCTCCGGTGGTCGCCGGACGGCCGGAAGTTGGCGGCCTTTCGGATCACCCCCGCCCAGCAGCATCCGGTCCACCTCATCGAGTCGTCGCCGTCCGATCAGCTTCAACCCCGCCTCAAGACGCTGGAGTACCTGAAGCCCGGCGACCGGATCGAACAACCCGCGCCTTGCCTCTTCAACGCCGCCGAGAGGCGCGAAATTCCCATTCCTCAGGAGCTGTTCGAAAACCCCTGGTCCATCAACCGTGTCCGGTGGGAGCCCGACTCTTCGCGGTTCACGCTCCTCTACAACCGCCGGGGGCACCAGACGCTTCGCGTCGTCTCGGTCGACGCCGCCACCGGCGCTCCGACGGTTCTGGTGGAGGAGACGAGCAAGACCTTTATCGACTACTCGAGCAAGCTCTACCTCGAGTTCCTGGAAGGTGAAAAGAGCGCCTCAGATCTCCTCTGGATGTCCGAGCGGTCCGGCTGGAACCACCTCTACCGCATCGACGCCCGCACCGGGGCGGTGAAGAACCCCGTCACCCAGGGCGAATGGGTCGTTCGCGAAGTGGAACAGCTCGATGTAAAGAAAGGCGAACTCCGCTTCTGGGCCCTGGGTGTGAATAAGACCCAGGATCCGTATTACCGACACCTCTGTCGCGTACGGCTCGACGGCTCCGGCTTCATGGACCTGACCCCGGCCGACGGGTCGCACTCCCTGCAATTCTCCCCGAACGGCGAGACCTACCTCGACACCTACTCCCGGGTCGACCTGCCGCCCGTGACCGAGCTGCGCCGCACCTCCGACGGCAAGCTACTGGCCACGCTCGAGAAGGGAGATGCCTCCGCGCTGTTAAAGACCGGGTGGACCTATCCCGAGCGATTCACGGCCCCGGGCCGCGACGGCAAGACTCCCATCCACGGTGTGATCTGGCGACCCACGAACTTCGTTTCGGGCCGGCGCTATCCGGTGATCGAAAACATTTACGCGGGCCCCCAGGGAGCCTTCGTTCCCAAAACCTTCGCTCCGTACCACTCCCAGCGCGCGCTCGCCGAGCTCGGGTTCATCGTGGTGCAGATCGACGGCATGGGCACGAATTGGAGGCACAGGGCCTTCCACGATGTCTGCTGGAAGAACCTGGCTGACGCCGGTTTTCCGGACCGCATCACCTGGATGAAGGCCGCCGCGTCCGGCCGACCCGAGATGGACCTGAGCCGTGTCGGGATCTACGGCGGCTCCGCGGGCGGGCAGAACGCCATGGCCGCGCTGCTCTGGCACGGCGACTTCTACAAGGCAGCCGTCGCCGACTGCGGCTGCCACGACACCCGCATGGACAAGAT
>SYKE01000119.1 GCA_005798285.1 Actinomycetota bacterium | reverse complement strand
CTGGACAAAGAGGTCAGCGCTTGGAAAGCCGAACGCAACCAAGCGCTGTGCCCAATGAGATGGCGCTTCACAACTGCCAAGGCGCGAAATCGCCTCGCTCGCCTCTACCCCTCATTAGATGCCTGACAGACCACTAGTTCGTTGTGCCCGGTTTCGGCAGGCACTTGAAGGGTGCATCGAGTGGGCGGATGGTGCAGTGGGCTAGTTCACAGCCTCACGCAAGTTAGTTCGGCTCATTCGACAAGAACTAAATGGCTTTTTTCCGGATCCTTGTGCGAACGAAAAACGAGACGGCGGAAGTTGGCCCCCGCGCGCGGAACCTGCAGTCGGAACTTCCTCCCGAACAGGCGGCGCAATGCACTGGAACATCTCCCAGTACCCCATCCTCTCCTCCACCAATGATCTGGTGATGGAGCGAATGCGAGACGGTCGGGCTCAGGCGGGCGACGTCGTGGCGGCGGCCGAGCAGCTCGCGGGGCGCGGAAGGCCGGGTCGCGTCTGGCACTCGAATCCCGGCGCCCTCGCCATGACGGTGGTGCTGCCGCTCTACCCCGAGCTGGCGGGTTGGTGCTCGCTCACCGCCGGAGTTGCGGCGGTATCGGCCCTTCGCGCGCTGAAGGTACCCGCAGGGCTCAAATGGCCGAATGACCTGCAGTTGGCAGGGCTAAAGCTCGGCGGCATCCTGGTGGAGAGTTCCGATCCGGCGCTGATTGCGGTCGGCATCGGCATCAACGTCTCCAATCGGCCGCCGAACGATCCCGAAGTGGCGGCCCGGGCCGGCTTTGCCGCGGACTATGTGCCCGACCTCACGCCCGACCGGGTGCTGCACGAGGTGCTCGACGCGCTCGATCACTTCTGGAGTCAGCTCGGCGAGGGCCGACTCGACGAGATTCGAGCCCGGTGGGAGGAGTGGGACACCACCCGCGGTCGTCGCATTCGCTGGAGCCGCTCCGGCGAGTGCGGCGCGGCGGAGGGGGTGAACTCGGCCGGCGGTCTGGTGATTCGGATGGACGACGGCAGCTTTCAGGTCGCGACCGTCGGCGAAGTGCAGTTTCTCTAGCTCAGCGACGGGAACCCACATCAGCCCCCGGCGTGGTGGAGTCATCGACCCCGTCAGAAGTGCGGGCGCCGGAAGACCCGACGCCCGCCCGGCTCTAGAAGCCGATGTTGAACGCGACACCGGGATACCGCCAGCGCACCAGCAGGCCGGTGACGCTGTAGCGGTCCCAGGAGTAGCTCAGCAGTCCGTGGGAGGCATGTCCGTCGAATTGCGGCGTGAACATCCAGCCGCGCGCGACCTGGAGGTTCGCCCCAAACGGGAACACGAATTCATCATCCCAGGTCCCGTAAAGCCCTCCGAGGTAGACGCTCACCGGCAGCTTCACATAGGGCTGGAGGTCCTTCGAAAACGTCCCGTAATAGGCTCGACCATGGGGAGTGCCGATCCGGTCCGACGAGGTTCCGAACGAAAGTGCGGGCCGCAGCCGTGTCTCCCGGAAGATCCGGTAATTCACCAGCGGACCGACTTCCTCCGCCAGCGGGTTGTACTCCACGCCAAGCTGGAGATCGGTCGTGAGCCGATAGAGCAGCGTGTTCCGAAGCTTGGCCCGATCGATGACGCCGGACGGAATCACCCGTACGCCCAGATTGAATCGTGTGGACAGCAAATTCCCTGAGCCTCTGACCGAGGCTCCCTCACCGGGTCAACTGGGTCAGGTGGGGGCCGAAGAACCGCCCGTCGGCCGGGACTGCTTCCCGGCTGGGTCTTCCGCCGGCCGGGTTACACCGCTCTTGCCGGTCTCGCCGGTCTGAGGCGCCGTGACTTGAGACGGCGACGACTCCTGGGCGACCACGCACGACGGCGACGCGGCAAAGGTGGCCAGGATCAGGAGCGTGACGAGAGAGGTCCTCATCGGGCTCCCTCCATCACCAGCTTCTCGACCTCCGCCTCGATCACCCGATGCTCAATGCCACCGCCGAACCGCTTCACGATTCGCCCGGTTCGATCGATGAGGAAGAGCGCAGGGAGCGTCTCCACGCCACACGCCTTCCAAACTGAGGCGGTGTCGATCAGAATGGGATAGCCGATCTTCATGCGAGCAACAACGGGTCCTACCTTCTTCTCGCCCTCTTCATCCGTGGCGATTCCAACCACGGTGAAGTTGCGGCTCGACAGTCGATCGTGGAGCTTCTGCAGCTTCGGCATGGCCTTCACACACGGAGCGCAGAAGGTCGCCCAGAAGTCGACCAGAACGACCTTCCCCTGCAGGTTGGTCAATCCCACACACTCTCCGGCAAGTGACTTCAAGTTGAAGGTGGGGGCGGCTTTCGGCGCCTGAGGATGCAGGAACTCATCCGGACCCTTCAAGAACTCGGCGCGACACTTGTCGGCGCAGAAGGAATACTCCTTGCCCTGGTACACCGCGGTCGCTTTGACTGGCTCAGGACCGGCGCCCTCGCGGACGGCGCAGACGGCGCAGGGCGCCTTCTTCGGCGCCGCCCATACCGGTGCGCTCGGGCACACGGCAAAACCGACCCCCGCGAATCCTACGATCAGCGCGAGGTACGGAAGTCGAATACGAAACTTCATCGGGTCTCCTGGAAGCGAAAAGAACGCGCCCTTAGGGCGCAGCCGTCGACGGATCCCCCGCAAGTGGAGGATTGAGATCGATCAGACTGCGGGCGGACCGCGCGTTGCGCGACAGGAGCCCCAGAGCCGCGGGGGAAGACCTTCATCCCGAGGAAGCGAGGCGGCGTCGGTGGAGTTGAGTTCGCTTTGAATCAGATGCGGCGGGGCCGGCGCCGGCGCGGCGACCGATACGGCGCCTGCTTCAACCTCTCGCCCGATGAACCCATCCACGACCTGGGGCGCGTAGTAGCACCCACAGCTTCCGGCGATGCGGGTCGTGTCCGCCCCGGCATCCGCGTCACAGCAGTCGGCTTGGGGTTGGGGCATCCCGCAGCAGCACGACGGTGCGCCCGCGGGCTCACATTGCCGACCACTGGCGCAGTACCACCCACCGGCAACAGCTCGGCCGGAGAGCATCCAGACCAGCAGCGGCACAAGCGCCACTGCCAAGAAGCGCGGGCGGTGAAAGGTCATTGGGGTGTAACTCAAGGAGAGTATACCCTCCCCGAGCGAACCGGCGCCCGCTTCCGGGCGCCGGTTCGCAGAGGTCCTGCTACGGATTTGAGGCAGCCGGCTTGATCGAGCCCACTTCCAGCGAGCCCGGCCCCCCGGATCCAGCCGTGACATGCCAGCGGCCCTCGACCTCCACAACCCGACCGACCAGTTCGCCGATGTGGCCGGCTGCGCCCGCCCCCTCCCGCGAGGGCGTGAGTGCCAGCGTGAGCGGGCGCTTCATCTCGGTCAACTCGAGCGCCCACGCTTTGCGCTGCTCGACGATTCTTCCCGTAACGCGGAGCGTCACGCCAGTGTCCGCCGGCTCGTAGCCGGAGTCTTTGATGGCCTGCTGCATCCGGATGGGATCGACCCATGAGCCGGGATGCAGCGTCACCTCCAGGTGCGGAGGTTTGACAATGAGTTTCGCTTGATCAACGCCATCCAGGCGCTGCAGCCCCTTGCGGAGCGTGATTCCTCAAGTCGCTCAGGTGACCCCCTTCACCCCGAGGCCCACCCGTTTCACATCCGCGCGGCAAGGCGCCGCGATCCATCCCAGGAGCATCGCTCCGGCGATCCACTGAACTCGGTTCATGTCGATCCTCTCAGAAGAATGTTTCGAACGCGAAGCGGAACTCCATCGGGAAGTCCGCATGGTCTGCGGGACCGCTTCGCACAAAGGGAACCAAGACGCCCAGCCGAAGCTGGTGATTTCCCCGGGTGAAGATCGGGGTGACCTGAACGCCCATGAGCGTGTGCTGATTGCCCGCCGATCCGGCTCCGCCCAGCGGATCAGATGCGTGAAGCTCTCCGTGCAGGCCAACCGCCAGGTTAAACCCGAGATGCGCAGCCTCGTTCGCGCGGATGAACCACCAGCCGTAGGCGGAGTCGAGCTCGAGCATGTCGCCCATCCGGAACCCGCCGCCCAGGTCCCGGTGGTAGCGCATGCTTGCCCACACAGTGTCCTGAACTCGCTCCCGATCCCACGCGTATCCCAGCACCAACCCCGGGTTTCCGGTGCCGGGCTGGTCGTGGGGGTCGGCCCGACGTCCGGTGACATCCCGGTGGCTGTCGGCCCCGGTCGGCAGTTTCACTCCATAGATGAGAGACTGCTGAACGTTGAGCCCCTCCGCTTGGCGAACTGAGAAGCGGCGTTTGGCGAGGAACTCGATGTCTCCGAGCCCGCCGATCGACACGCGACGGCCCCTGCTCTCCCTCACGCTCTGCATCCAGGGGATCTCGAGCATCAGGTTCAGGGCAATGCTGGGGGCGTACTGGACCATCGTCTCAGTTTCGTAGAGACGCTGCCGGATCCCGCCCCGGCGCGTGGCGCCGGCATCCCGGTAGCCGAACCGCACTTCCGGATGGATGACTCCGAAGCCGAAGACGCTGGGAGTCTCTCCCCACAACGGCTCGTGAGCGGCCGCCGGACACACCGTGAGAAGAGCCAGCGCTCCGACAAGAAGCAGGGATGCAGGACGGATCGAGAGACGTTCTCTGAACGAGAAATGTCCGCTCGTGCTCAGAACCCACCGCAAACGCTTCGCAACGCGACGCAGCCAGGGTGGGAGCCTCAAGGGGCACATGATTGCAGCAACCTTTCACCCGCACAGTGGCGGGAGACACGGGGTGGCGAACGGCGCGAAGGCGCCGCCGAGCGGACGTTCAAACGAACGCACGCACGGCCATCAACCGGTTGCTACAGGGATGGCGGAGCGCGGCCGGCGCCCGACGGCAGGTCAGGCGGGGGACGGTAGCCCAGAGTGAACTCGGCAGACCACACCGGCGAAAACGCGGCGGGTGGCGCCGGGACCAGAGTGAGGACCGGCAGCGCCGGGGGCGTGGGAAGGAAACCCGAGGTCAAACGCTCGGCAACGGCGTTCAGATCCGGCCGGGCCGCCACTCGGAGGCGGCAGTCATCGGTCGTTTCCATCGTGACGCCGCGAGGTCGGGCGCCCACTTCCGGCCAGAGCCCGTGCTTGCACCGTACCCGTTTTGTCAGGCAGCAAGAGGCGGCCGATCCGGGCTTTTGCGGGCAGAGGTAACCCGTGCCTCCATCACTGACGCATGCCGAGCCATCCGCACAGGACCAGTCGGCGCGCACCGGAGCGGTGAGCGCTAACAGGAACGCGATGGCGAGGCAGAGTGCCAGAGATCGACGCACGACTCTTCGAACCCCATCCGGCAAGAGCAGATGCCACCCCTACTATACGTCGCAGCGGCGAATCCTTCAGTGGGCTGGAAGAAAACTCTACTCTGCGATTGATCGGGAGTCGGATGAACGTCGGAGTGCGGGAACCGTCAGCCTTCTGTCGGGCGTCGTCGCATCACGACTTAGGTGAACGACTGCGACGACCCCCAGGGTGTTTGATGCACTTCTTCGCCGGCGAAGAGCGGCTCGAATTCGCGGCAGAACTCATGGTTCAGATCGACCGCTGAGTAGCGGCGGACCGGCAGACCGCTGCGTTGCTCCGGACCCTCCGGAGAAGACGTCGCGAGCACCAGCACGCCGGCGGGAGCGACCGAAGCGGCCGCGAGCGATACGTACCGCTGCTGATCTGACTCCTCGGTAAAGAAGTGGAAGACCGCCCGATCGTGCCAGACGTCAAACGGACCCAACGGTGACGCAGTCAGCAAGTCACCCCGAATGAGTTGGATCGCGGCCGCGCGATGCCCCAGGCGGGCCACAAGGCGGTCCAGTGCGGCCGCGGAAATGTCGAGGCCGCTGAGGTGTCGATACCCGTGATCGTACAGCGCTCCCAGAAGGAAGGACTCACCGACGCCCACATCCAGGATCCTCGATCCTCGGTCTGGCGCAAACCGCTCGATCAAGGCGATCGAGAGGACGGGATCCTCCTGCCGCCAGCTCAGGTCTCGGCCCGGTCGCGTCTCGTAGACTTCCTGCCAATGTCGCTGCGAGTCCGGCAATCCCAACTCTTGACGGGACATCCTTCAACCCTCCGAATATCAGATTACCCGATGTAAAACGAAACTCCTATAAGTTTCTTCTATGTTCCCTCTTCGGGAACAGTCCAATAGGTGTGGATGCCGAAGAGGTTACGAACAGCGGTGGCCCACACTTGGCCGACGCACGCCAGCAGCTCATAAACTTGCCTCAGCAACAGTCAGGCAGGCACTTCGCCTCGTCCCGCTCCAGCCAGGCGTAGAGGGTCGGCAGAACGAAAAGGGTCAGCACCGTCGACGTGAGCAGTCCGCCGATCACCACGGTGGCGAGGGGTTTCTGCACTTCGGCTCCGGCGCCGTGGGCAAGCGCCATCGGGATGAAGCCGATGCTCGCCACGGTCGCGGTCATCAACACCGGCCGGAGTCTCACTTCGCAGCCGCGCGTCACCGCCTCGCGGACCGCCATCCCCTTGCTTCGAAGCTCGTTGATGAACGTCACCAGCACGACTCCGTTCAGCACGGCGACGCCGAAGAGCGCGATGAAGCCGATCCCCGCCGACATGCTGAAGTGCATCCCGCGCAGGAACAACGCCAGGATGCCCCCCGTAACGGCAAATGGTATACCCGTAAACACCAGCGCGGCCTGCTTGAGAGATCCGAAGGTGCTGAAGAGCAGCAAGAAGATCATGAAAAACGTCACCGGCACCACGAGAAGCAGCCGGGCTCGACCGGATTGCATCTTCTCATAGGCGCCGCCGAACTGGACGTGGTAGCCCGTTGGGAACTTCACGTCTCGATCCATGCGACTCTTCATCTCCTCCACGGCGCCGCCGAGGTCCCGCCCGCGCACATTGAACTGAATGACCGTGCGGCCTTCGCCATTCTCCCGACTCACCTGCACCGGGCCGATGGTGTCACGGATATCGGCAAACGTCGAGAGCGGCAAGAGTTGCCCCTCGTGCGTGGCGACGGGAATCTGGGCGATCCGCGTGGAGTCGCTGCGGAACTGAGCCGCCAATCGTACCACGAGCGGGAAGCGGGCATTCCCCTCGGTGATGACGGTGGCTTCCTGCCCGCCGAGGGCGGTCTCGATGACCTCCTGCACGTCGCTAACCTGAAGGCCGTACCGGGCGAGGGCGTCTCGCTTTACCTGAATGTCCAGCAGGGGGAGCCCTTCGGTGGTCTCCACCGTCACGTCGACCGCCCCCTGCACCCCGCGCGCCAGGGCCGCGATCTGTTCCGCCATCTGAGCGCGCACTTCGCGGTCGGGACCATACAGCTTGATGCCGACGTCGCCGCGCAGCCCCTGTCCCTCGATTAGCTCCATCATCCGCATCTTGATCGGTTGGGTGGCCGACGCCACGATCCCGGGAACCCGGTTGGCCTCTTCGACCACCTGATCCACCAACTCTTCCTTGGTGTGCGCCTTCTTCCAGGACGAAGGAGGCTTCAGCGGGATCAACACGTCGGTCTGAGAAATCAGCATCGGGTCGGTGGCCACCTCCGCCCGGCCGATCCGGGTGGCCACCTGCTCGATTTCATCAGGGAATTTCTTCAGTAGCGTGCGTTCGACGGTTCCTGCCAGCTTCACCACCTCATCCAGGGAGATGGACGGCGGGTACACACCCTGCAGTGCGATGGCGCCTTCATCCAACTCGGGGATGAACTCGCTCCCGAGCAGCGGGAAGAGGGCGCCGCATCCCGCGAGCAGCAGGATGACCACGCCGATGGTGATGGATCGATGCCGCATCACGCGTTCCAGCGCCGGACCGTAGAAGCGCGCGACCCGAGAGACTACCGGGTTCTCCCTCTCTTCCTTCACCTTCAAGAAGAAGGAACAGAGCGCTGGAATGAGCGTGAGGCTCAGCACCAGGGCGCCGACGAGCGCCATGATCACCGTGAGGCCCATCGGCCGGAACATTTTGCCTTCCACACCCACCAGGGTCAGGATCGGCAGATACGCTGCGATGATGATCCCCATTCCGAAGATCGCCGGCTTCAGCACCTCCGATGCAGCGGTGTGCAGCGTATCGTCCTGCTCCGCTCTTGTGAGATCCCGTCCTAATTCATGTCGTCGCTCGGCGAGCAGTCGGACGGCATTCTCGACGATGATCACCGCGCCATCAACAATGAGT
>SYKE01000118.1 GCA_005798285.1 Actinomycetota bacterium | reverse complement strand
GGATATGGAGGCCTGTGACTCTGGACACATCCTGGATTGTATCTACACTGACGGGCCTGATTGGGATGTCGATGAACGACAAGAAGTTGACTAATCTCCAGGCGAAATACAGGCACGTGATTGCAGCGACTGAGATGAGGATAGTCTTGAGAAAAGGACTCATGGAAGCGTGTGCGCGGGCTTTCGATACTCTGTGCATACTTCAGACACTTCCTCGTTGAAGTGGCCCCGTCGCCAGAAGGGCGCGAGGGCAAGGGGGCGAAGGGCGACCAGGTTCTCGTGCCATTATCAACCGAATCCCTCCGGCGGAGGCCTCACGGATCGCTCCCCAGGAGTTACTTGCCTCGATACGCCAGCGGCAGATCACTCCCGGTGCAATCAGCCCCCCGAAAGTCACAGTTGGTGATCGTGGCGCCTCGAAAACTGGCGTTCCTCAGAATCGCACGACGGAAGTTGATGCCGGTTAGTTGCGTTCCTTCGAAAACTGCGTCGGTCAAATCGGACGCTTCAAAGCTGCACTCCTCCAGGACCGACTCTGGAAACTCAGCGGCGCGGAGTGAGGAACGGTTGAAACTCGTCTCGATCAGTGAGGCTCTTGGTAGGGTTGCCCCGTCCAGGCGCCGACCTTCGATTCTTTGCGCGGAGAGTGTGGCCTCAGTCGGTGTGAACAGCACCGCTCCAGTGGCGCCGTGCCGCAAGACCTGCCTACCGGTCCCAAACATGAAGGGATCATACCTCCAGGCGCGGGCATCGACCGCGCGGCCAACCAGGTAAAGCGCCACCGTGCGAGTGTCCCACATAGTCAGTGACCGATAGGGTTTGTCGTGGTCCGGATGAAATGCGAATGGTCCCCACACCTTCACTGCAGATGTGTCGCCCTGCTCCCGTTCGTGGGGGAAGCGTCTCCCCTGGGTGTCGACAAACGATACCCTCCCACGGCATCGGGGACCGAACGGATTGGATGCGGCGCCATCGGTAGCGCCCGCAGCCGACGCCCGAACGGTCGACATGACCATTGGTCCCAGTAAACCAAATCCGGGCTCTTCGTATTCAACACGAAACACGCCTCGAAAGCCCATTGGGAGGACAAACGTGGAGTCCCGGACGTCGACCCTGAGTCGCCCTACAGATAGGATTGCGGCCAGGATCAAAACTGGCAGGAAGATTCTACTTCTCCTGCGAGCAGGAACTCGGTCATTACCTTCCGCGCGAGTTGGAGTGCGTGGCACGGCGGCGATCCCCCTCTGGTCCATCACAGTCTCGCGCCTTCGATCGAGACGGGGTAGGTTCCTGACAACAACCACCGGCTCCGGCTCGAGAGCGGCGGCGAAGCTGAGACTCACAGAGAGATTGTCCGCCATTCCTGAGGCGCACACTCGCCAGCGCTGTGAACGGATCGGGAGGTCGGTTCGTCAATCCTCGAAAATCCGTGAAAAGGAGACTTAGTACAGCCGGGCCGCCGCCGGACGCCCCGACCGCGGAGTAAAGTGCGGGTCGACCGCCACTGTCCAGGTTGTTCACAGGAATGACTCGCTGTCCCACTCCATCCGTTTGTCCCCCTCGCCGGCCGGAGGATCAGAAGTGCCAACGCCACACGGAGCGGCGGATGAGGCAGAATTGGAGTGGTCCCCACTCGATTTAGAACGGTGTTCGCCCCCGGGCCGGCGCCGTGAGGTGTTCATGAGTCAGTCTTTCGCTCCTGTTCTTATTGCCGGCTGCTGGAGAGAGAGCCGGTCGGTGGGCTCGTTCCACGCCGACAACCCCACGCTTGGGGAGTCGATCCCCATCACCTATCCGGTTTCATCTCGGGAAGAAGTGCTGGAGGCCCTGGAAGCCGGCGCCGAGGCGGCTGAAGCGCTTCGGACCACCGACCCCGCCGCGATCGCCGAGTTTCTGGAGCGGTTCGCGGCGCTGATCGAGGCGAATGCCGGGGACCTGGTGGAGCTGGCCCACACAGAGAGCGGTCTCCCCCGCTCGCCTCGCCTCAAGGATGTCGAGCTTCCGCGCACCACGGGCCAACTCCGACAGGCGGCCGCCGCGGCGCGAGACGGCTCGTGGCGGCGTCCGATTCACGATGCGGCCGCCAACATTCACTCCGTGATGGCTCCCCTGGGCGGTCCGGTGGTGGTGATGGGTCCGAACAACTTCCCCTTCGCATTCAACTCGGCTTCCGGTGGAGACTTCGCGGCAGCCATCGCGGCGCAAAACCCGGTGATCGCGAAAGCGAACACCGGACATCCGGGCACGACTCTGCGGATGGCCGAACTGGCGCATGAGGCGGCGCAGGCGGTGGGCCTCCACCCGGCCACCCTTCAGCTCATGTACCGAACGCCGCGAGAGGTTGGCCTGGAGCTTGTCTCCCATCCGCTGGTTGGGGCCACCGGCTTCACGGGCAGCAAGAGCGCCGGCCTCCAATTGAAGGCTGCGGCGGACCGCGCCGGCAAGCCGATCTACCTGGAGATGTCCAGCGTCAACCCGGTCGTCATCCTCGAGGGCGCCCTGCAGGAGCGGGGATCCGCACTGGTGGACGAGTTCTTCGGATCGTGCACGATGGGGGCCGGGCAATTCTGCACCAACCCGGGCTTTGTCATTCTGCCGGACAGCGACGCCGGCCGGGCGTTCGTCGAAGCTGCCGTGAGTAGCTTCAAGGCCGGTACTCCAGGGGTGCTGCTGGGTAAAGGCGGTCGCGATGGCCTGGTCGAGGCCGTCGCCGAACTCACCGCTGCGGGAGCTACACTGCTCTGTGGCGGCGCTGCCGTCGAAGGGCCCGCCTACCGGTTCCAGAACACTTTACTGCAGGTAACCGGCGACGCGTTCTTGGCGAACCCTCATGCCTTGCAGACGGAAGCCTTCGGTCCCGTCGCGCTTCTGGTGCTTTCGCGGGACACCGCGCAGACGGTCGCAATTCTCCGGCACATGGAGGGCAACCTTACCGGCACGATCTACTCCGACACGGGCGGCGCGGATGACGCCGAGTACGACGTGGTGGAGCCGCCGCTTCGGCAAAAGGTGGGCCGGCTCATCAACGACAAGATGCCGACCGGCGTCGCCGTCAGTCCGGCCATGAATCACGGGGGACCCTTCCCCGCCACCGGTCACGCGGGCTTCACCGCCGTTGGACTTCCCACGAGCATCGTCCGCTTCACGGCGCTGCACTGTTACGACAACGTGCGGCCGGCCCGCCTGCCCGCCGCACTGCGGGGCTGAAGCCCGGTTTTTCGCCGCATACCGCTCAGTCGGTGTGCGGCGGAAACCGCAGGGAGTGTCGGGAAGCCTTCTTGTAGCCCTGATAGGTCTGGACGGTGAAGGTGAAGTCGTAGCTCTCGCTCTCCACCGGGGCGGCTCCAGGCAGAGGGAATACGAGATCCTGTGAGGCGCCCGGGCCCACTTTCACATCGCGAGAAGTTACGTTTTCCAGGAATCGGTCCTTGTTCTGAGCGCCGATCCGGCCGACGATCTCACGGCTCTTGAATGGATTGGTGACAGCAACCGTCAGCATCCGAATGCCGGTCGTTACTCGAATCTCGGGTTCTTGCACCTGGATCTTCAGTGTCGCCGACTGCGTCCCGAAGGACGCCGTTACGGTGGTGTCGCCTACCGGCGCGTCGGCCCGGGCTCGGACCAGTGGGAACAGCTTTGCTCCCCAGCGAGCTACGGTCCCTTTGTAACGTTTGTCGGGTTCATAGGTCAACCCGGTCCCGGCGTCCACCTTGAGTAAGGCTCCCGGAGTTGGGCGAGCGCTTCCCGGAATGAACAGCTCTACGAGCGACCGTTCCCCAGGGCACAACTCTAGCGACGCGGGCTTCCAGGCAAGCGGCGGAGCGGCAGAAACTTTCGTCGGTTTGGGACGTGGGGGCGCAGAGCCCCCGGCGATCACCGCCGGAGTCACGGAGGCCAGTATCAGGGATCCCAACAGAGTAGCCGGTTTCATTGTGGGTAGCTCCTTCAACAGTTGCGATGCCGCAGTGCCCTGCCAGGATTGGATCGCGCCCGTCCCGCGCGCGGCGTCGCGGGAGCGAAGTATAATCCGAGCACCCGGCCGATCCGCGACCGGGCGGAGGCGCCCTTGACTCAGCCAGTTCATTTTGACGACTACTCCATCCAGTGTCATCTCTCCGAGGATGAGCAGGAGGCTGCGATCTCCATCACGCTTGATTTGCAGGTGGAGTCAACGTGCGGGGTTGTCGTTCAGAGTGCGTTGGCGCTGGACGGACTTCCCGCGGCGGAAGTCTCTGACTCGATGACGCTTCGACCGGGCAATCGCTCGCTCGTGCAGTCGCTCACGGTCCGACACCCCCGGCTGTGGACTCCATCATCCCCTACCCTCTACACCGCCGGCACAGGCCTGCGCGATGAGAATGGCCGTCTGATGGAGGTGCGGCGGGGTCGCTGCGCCATTTCCGGGGTTCGCGTGAACCCTGCTGACGCCCGAAGCTGGGCGGTGCGCTGCAGCGAAACCACCGCGCGCCTCACGGGTTGGCTGGCGCCCAATGACTCAGATCCTTACCTGCTGGCAAAAGAACTGTCGGATGAGAATAACTGCTTTCTCGCGTTCAGAGCAGCCGATCCTCGCGTCGTGGAGGACGTGCTGGAACGCTGCGACGAGTTCGGAGTGCTGGCGCTGCCACTGGTCCCCCAGGGAGCTGAGTCGAACGGAGGTTTCCTCGAGCCGGTGATTCGAGCGGGTCGCGGTCACCCCTCCAAACTGGCCTGGGCTTTAGAGCTACCCCTCGCAGCGGACGAGACGGTGCGCGAGTTGCTCGCGCTCGAAGATCCACTCAGCACACTTCAGTCCTACGTTGGCGTGGTGGACCCGTACGAGGCCGCGCTGAGCGAGGCGGCGCTGAACTTCAAGGGCCGCCCATCCGATTCCAGTCTGTGGGAGGGCTACCTTGGCGGTCGAGCCGCCGAATTGGAAGCCCGGAGGCGGTTTTTTCACGGTCGCGCGCTCCACCGATGGCATCCCTCCGTCGCCTTCCGAGCTCCGTTTCAGGGGCATCTCGCGGAGTTCATCGTGGGAGCCTCGCTCGACGCCGAGGAGCTTCTCTCGCACGACCGGCTGCGAGGTGAGGCGTGGGTGCTCTCGAGGGACCGCGATCTGATGTTGATGAACGTGCTCGTGCTGGTCCAGGATCCCGCCGGCCGCACGCTCTACCAGGAGTGCCACTCGGCAGACGCCGAAGCGTCACGCCTGCTGGTGATTGGAGAGATCTTCGGACAGCTTCCCTCCGACGTGAAGGGGCCGCTCGCCATGACTCTCGAAGTGATCGACGAGGAAGGCGAGACGCGTTGTCACTCCCTCCGCGTACTCAGCATCCCGAAGCGTTCACCGTAATCATCGCACACGCCGTGTGAGCCGCAGACAAACTCGTGGTTGTCGTAGATATCGACAGCCGGAGCCCTGTGAACCCATGTAACCCGTGCCCATCCGAGGGCCTTGCTCCGAAAGAGAGAGCGTCAGAGTATGGAAGACCCGCGAGAACATCTCGTACGCATTTGCAAGCTGGCCTATGATCGGCAGTTGCTGGACAGCGCCGGCGGCAACGTGACCACCCGCTTCGGTGACCGCGTGTACATGACGCGAAGCTACGCCGGTGGGAAGCGCCAGTGGAACCTCCGACCCCAGGACATCCTGGTGCTCGATTTGGAGGGCAACATCCTGGCCGGTGAAGGCGAGTTTTCCCGCGAGGGGGCCGTCCACATGGCCTGCTACCAGGCGTTCCCGGAGGCCGGCTGCGTTTTCCACGCCCATTCTTACAACCTCATGCCGTTTGTCGCACTCGAAAAGCCGATCCCTCCCATGAGCGAACAGTGCGACAAGTACGGCGCCATCGGTTTCTGCCGGTGGGCAGCAACACACACTCCCGAACTCGCGGACAACGTGGTGGATGGGCTCTTGCCTCGTGCCGCGGACCTCGCGAGCCATCCAATCGCGACTCTGATCCCGCGCCACGGCATCTTTGTCGTCGGAAGAGACCTGGACTCCACCTACGACGCGTTGGAACGGATCGATCGCAACGCCTACATGGCTTTGATGGCTCGCATCCTGCTCCTCGGCTCGTGATCCTCACCATCACCCCGAACACCGGAGTGGATCGAATCCTGTTTCTCGATTCGGTCCGCCTCGGGGAACGCAACCAGGCTCATCGGGTGGCGGAGTCGGTCGGCTGTAAGGGATGTGACGTGTCCATGTTCCTCCGAGCCTTTGGCGAGGACACCGTCGCAACCGGTCTCGCCGCGGGAGCTACGGGTCGTCGGCTGGATGGAACGCTGCGCGAAGCCGGCGTGACGCCGGACTTCGTGTGGGTGCCCGGCGAGACCCGCTGGAACACAGTTCTCGTGGAAGCCGATGGTCGGCACACCACGCTGTGCACGGAAACACTTCAAGTCGGGCCAGACGCCGTAGCAAGTCTGTCACTCTGGATCGGGCGATGGGCTGGCGCAGCCGATGCCGTGGTGTTTGGGGGCAGCCTGCCTTCGATCTGGCCCGCCGAGACCTATACCACGCTGGTGGCTGTCGCGGCCGCAGCGGGTAAACCCGTCCTGGTGGACGCATCCGGGGCGCAGCTCCGGGCCGCGCTGAACGGAGGCTCTATTCACTCCATCAAGCCCAATCGACGGGAATTGGAGAGTCTGACCGGGCCGCTGGAGGGCATGCCGGCGGTTCTTGCTGCCGCGAAACGGCTCCGCGACGGTGGAGTGGAGCGGGTGCTGGTTTCAATGGGAGACGAGGGCGCCCTGCTGAGTTCACATGCCGGCGCGTGGTTTGCCGAAGCCGTTCCGGTGTCCGTGCTCAGCCCAGCCGGCGCGGGGGACGGGATGATGGCATGCCTTGCCCTGGCCGCCGTTCGGGGGTGGGACGAGCCGGAGACGCTCCGATGGGCTGTTGCGACCGCCACCGCCATTGTGACCAACGCCGGAACTTCGGAAGTGCGGCGAGAGCAGATTGAACTCCACCTGCCGCACGTCCGCGTCCGGGCGCTCTGAGGGCGAAGCGCTACCGCCAGCCGCCGTAGCGCTCTTCCTTCCAGGGATCTCCGTGCATGTGGTAGCCATTTCGCTCCCAGAAGCCGGGGCGATCCTTCAACATGAACTCCACCCCCGTCACCCACTTGGCGCTCTTCCAGGCATAGAGCTTC
>SYKE01000117.1 GCA_005798285.1 Actinomycetota bacterium | reverse complement strand
TCTCGGCCACGTCTTCGAGGACGGCCCGCTCCCTACCCGGCTCCGCTACTGCATCAACTCCGCTTCGCTCCGGTTCGATCCCAGTTAAGGAGTTTCGCCAGGTTGCCGCCGCGGACTTTGTCTCGATCGGCGCGGGAGTAGTCGGGCATGTGGGCGTCCACAATCGCCGGGCTGCCGGCGCCCCAGACCACGCGGTCGGGCCCGAACTCCTTGATGACTCGCCGCGTGAAGGGCCGGGCGCTCTCGTAGAGCGGCGCATCGGTGGCGAAATGGCTGAGGCCCGAGAGCTTCATGTAGACCCGCTCCAGGCGGGAGAGCTCCAGCACGTCTGCGAATTCGGGACCGGTTCCCATGTGCGGCTCCGCGAGGTGGTCGATCAGCACCGTCCCTTCATGGAAGTGGCGGATCGTCTCGGCCACCTGGCGGGCGTAGTTCGGGCCGATGTGCAGTTCCACCACCAGCCCGAGCTCGATGGCCGCCGCCCAGAGGGCGCGAACGCCCTTCTCGGAGAAGCTCTTGAGATACTCTTCCTTGCCGCGGTGGGCGTGAAAGCGCGTGGCGATGATGCGGGGCTCTCGGCGGACCAGTTCTCGCAGTTTCTTGGGCCCGTCGGGATCGTCCGGATAGAAGAGGCAAGTCCCGAGGAGGCGCTTTGGTTCGCGCTGAAGCGCATCTAACACCACCCGATGATCGTCTCCATACGGCTCTGGATGCACGATGACGGCGCGGTCGATCTTCTCCTGCGCCATCCGCTCCAGGTAATCCGCCAGAGGATCCGCCTTCAGCGTCGCGCCCTCGGGTCGATACGAGGCCCTCGGGTGGAACGGGAATCGCTTCACGTCCGAGGAGAAGAGATGGGTGTTCCATTCGATCGTCATGGGAAGTTCCCCTTACCGGCCGGAGCCCGGCCAACCGAAAGCGTCGGCGCTTACACGGCCCCCGAAGCGACGCGCCGCATTTCCGCCGGCTCGAGGCCCGCGAGTCCCAGGTCTTCGGCGCCGCGTCCCGCATCAAACGGAATGCCGGCGGCGACGCGGCCCAGATGGACCAGCGAGTCCATTACCGGGGTTTCCACGTCCAACTCCGCGGCCAGCGAGGCCCAGGCGGCGAGTCCGAACGGCACATCCTCGGTCAGCCAGCGCGTGCGGATGGCGCCGGGCGCGCGCAGCGCGGTCAGCATGCGGCTGCCGTTGATCGTGGCCCAAAGGTCGCCCTTCGGACCGAACCCCGCGGCATGGAACGCTTCGGCGACCGAGGGCAGATCGTAGCCCAGGGCAGCGCCGATCTCGCGCCGTTCCGCATCCAGCGCATCGATCACCGAGCATACGGCGGGGGTCACGCCCTCGTCGTAGAAGTAGAACTCTCCCCGGGAGCGCTCCACGCGGCCCGCGTTCATCAACACGCCCGGCGGGTGTACCACCGGGTTCATGGCGGAAAGTCCACACTCCAGCACATCCGTGTAGAGCCGCACGGCCGACGGGGAGCCCGCGAGTCCGTCCGTCGGGAAGAACGGCGCCAATAATGCCGCTGTCTCCGGTCCGTCCACGGCGGGGTAGACCCCCAACCCGAGTTGGGACACCACTCCCCAGATGTGGGCGCTATCCGGCGTGAGCTTCCGGCAAACGTAGGGCGCCGTGTCGGTCTCCGCCAGACAGAAGCCCATGGTCTCAGGATCGAGCCCTTCCTCGTGGAGAGTCCGCACCGCCTCCAGCGTGCCGAGGTTGCCGGGCATCATGACGAGGGTGTGGCCGGGCGCCAGGAACTCCCCGAGGGCGGCGATCCATTCCCGGTGACCGTAAGACGGCACGATCAGCAGCAGCAGATCGTGGTGTTCCAGCGTCGCGGCGAGATCGGTGGTCACATCCCGCAGTTCCGCCGTGCCCTGCGCCGCCACGCCGTCGAGGCGGATCGTGCGGCTCCGACGGATCGGCGCGATCATCGACTCGAACTCGGGAAGCTCGCAGAGCGTGATGACGGCGCCCTGCAGCGCCAGATTGGCGGCGACGGCGAAGGCGGTGTTGCCTCCGCCCAGAACGGCCGCGGAATAGTTCAGCATCTGCGATTTCCCCGGGGAAACGGCCTTTCAGGGCGTCTCCCATGCAAAACGGCCGCCCCGGGGGGCGGCCGTCAATCCTGTTGAGCGCGGGGCCGGCTGCCCGCGTGCCCGGTTCAGGAAAGCTGAGAGAGACGGCCGGTGCTGTCGCCGAGGGAGTGGCACTCCACGCCCATGCGGTCCAGCATCGAGAGGAACAGGTTGTTCATCGGCGTCTCATTCGGGAACACCACGTGACGGCCGGTGGTGATCGTGCCGCCGCCCCGACCCGCCATCAAGACGGGCAGGTTGTCGTGGTTGTGGCGGTTGCCGTCCGAAATCGCGCAGCCGTAGACGATCATGCAGTTGTCGAGGACCGTTCCGCTGCCTTCCTGGATGGAGTTCAAGCGCTCCAGGATGTAGGCGAACTGCTGAATGTGGAAACGGTTGATCTGTCGGATCTTCGCATGCTTGGCCGGATCGCCGCCGTGATGCGACAGGTCGTGGTGACCCTCCGAGATGCCGATGTTTCGGTAGGGGCGGTTGCTGCCGTCGTTCGCGAACATGAAGGTCGCGATGCGGGTGAGGTCCGCCTGGAACGCCAGCACCATCATGTCACCCAGAAGCTTGATGTGGTCGGCGTACTCCTGCGGAATCCCCTCGGGCTTCTTCGCGCCGGGGATCGTGACGTTGATCTCCTTCGAAGCGAGTTCGAGGCGCTTCTCGATCTCCCGCACGCTGGTGAAGTACTCGTCGATCTTCCGAAGGTCACGGGAGCCGAGCTGCCCCTTCAGGCGGGCGGCGTCTTCCATCACCAGATCGAGGATACTCATCCGGTAGCGCTCGCGGCGGGCGCGGGACTCGTCCGCTTCCTTCTTGTCGGCGCCGGCGAACATCCGCTCGAACACGAGACGGGGGTCCACTTCCTTCGCCTGCGGGGTGCTCTCCGAGCGCCACGAGATGTTGGAGGAGTAGGCGCAGCTGTATCCAGAGTCGCAATTGCCGGCCTGGGCGCCGCGCTCGCAGCCGACTTCCAGCGACGGGAAGCGAGTCTGCCCGCTCAACTGCTGGGCGGCGAACTGGTCGACAGAAATGCCCACCTTGATGTCGGCGCCGGAGGTCTTCCGCGGTTGGCTTCCGGTGAGGAACACGGAGGTGGAGCGGGCGTGGTCGCCGGGTCCATCTCCGTTCGGGCGCGCCTTGTCGTGGGTCAGCCCGGTAAGGACGTTGATCTTGTCCTTCACCGCTGCGAGCGGTTCCAGAATGTAGGGCAACTCCAGGCCGGCGCCTTCGCTGGTAGGGGTCCAGTCCGGAATGTGGATGCCGTTCGGTACGAAGAAGAACGCCATACGGCGCGGGAGGGCCTTCGCCGGCGCGGCCAGAGCCGAAACCGGCTCCATCGCATCCAGCATCGGGAGGGCCAGAGCGGTGCCGACGCCCTTCAAAAATGTTCGGCGGGGAAGAGCTTCACGCATCATTTTCCTACCTTCTCAACCTTACGCAAACGGAACGGGTCACTGGTGACAATCTCGGTGACGAGATTGGAGAATCGGTAGCCACTCGCGCCGACGCGGTCCGTCACTTCGCGGACAACGCACCGGTCGGACTCCTTCAGTCCACGTCCCAGAGCGTAGGTCATCATCTGTTCCGTGAACGCGCGACAAAAGTCCTGCTTGTGGCTCTTCAAGATCTGGATCAACTGCATGGGGCCGTTGAACGTCTTCCCATCTGGGAGCACCCCGGAGGAGTCGACGGGGAACTGGCCTTCTTTGTCCCGCCATCCACCCACGGCATCGTAGTTCTCGAGGCCGAACCCGATCGGGTCCATCTGCGAGTGGCACGAGGCACAAAGGGGGTCTTTCCGGTGCTGTTCCATCTTCTGCCGCAGCGTCCCGGTGAGCATTCCCTGCTCCACCTTCAGTTCCGGAACGTTGGGGATCGGGGGCGGGGGCGGCGTCGCGAGGAGTTGTTCGAGCACCCACTTGCCCCGTTTCACGGGAGACGTGCGGGTGGGATTCGACGTGACGGTGAGGATACTGGCCTGCGTCAGGATTCCACCGCGCTGGTCGCCCTTCAACACCACCCGCCGGAACTGATCGCCCTTCACCCAGGGAATGCCGTAGTGGCGGGCGAGGGTCTCGTTCAGGTAGGTGTACTTCGCGTCCAACAGGTCGAGGATACTCCGATCCTCATTCATGATCGAGGCGAAGAAGAGCTCGGTCTCCTTCTGCATCGCCTGCCGGAGCCCCTCGTTGAAGCTCGGGAACATCGCCGGATCCGGGTTGACGTTCTTGAGGTTCCGAAGCGTCAGCCACTGCATGGCGAAGTTTTCGACGAGCGCCTTTGAGCGCGGATCCTTTAACATGCGCCTGGACTGCGCGGCCAGGACCTTGGGATCCTTCAGGATGCCCTGGTCGGCCAGCGAGAACAATTCGTCGTCGGGCATGCTCGACCACAAGAAGTACGACAGCCGGGCCGCCAGTTCGTGGTCGTTCAGCGGTCGCCCCATCGTCAGCGAGTCGGAGCCGGCGGGATCCACTTCCACGCGGAACAGGAAGCTCGGCGACACCAGCGCCGCCTGCACGGCGAGTTGAATGCCGCGCTCGAAGCTCTCGCCTTCCTTGCGCGCCATGTCCACGAAGCGGGCCAGTCGATCCACCTCTTCGGCCGTCACCGGTCGCCGGTACGCGCGGCGCAGGAACTTCGTGAGGATCGTCCGCGCGGCGGCCTGTTCCTTGCCCTTCTCGGGCTGAACCACGAAGATCCGCTTGTGGCTCTCGGGCAGCGACTGCGGGCCGGACGGCTGCGGGCCGGACACCTCCACCCAATCGATGAAGAGGTTGCGGTCCCGCTTGTCCATATCGGGATTGCGTCGGTCGTTGAAGTCGTTGATAAAGCCGATGTCGAGGCGGCGCTCACCGGCGGGAAGTTGCAGCTTCAGTTCATAGGTTTTGGGCGCCGCCTGCAGCGCCGGCACCTCAATCACTGACGGCGTATCGCCGAAGCGCACTTCCATCTTCGGCATCTCGTCGCCGGCCTGCTGGCCGTAAGCGCGGATCCGAACGGTGTAGAGCCCCGCGGAGGGGATCTTGACGGCGGACTCGATGTTTGTCTGCGCGTAGAGCCCGCGGTAGCCGTTGCCCAGGACGGCCGTGGAACCGTCGGATTTCATCGACTCGGCTTCGAGGTGCGCGAACGGCGGCGGCGGCTCGGGCGTGACGATGACCCGGGCGGCGATGTTCTCCGCGGCGGCCAGGTAGCGTTCCAGATGGATCGGCGAGAGGCTCAACACGTCGCCGAGGTTGTCGAAGCCGTATCCCACGTCGTCCGAAGGGAAGTCCTCGGCTGCTTTGAGTTCGGTCCCGAACAGGTCGCGGATCGTGTTGGTGTATTCGTTCCGGTTGAGGCGGCGCATCGTGACGCGGCCGGCGTCCTTCAGGGTACAGTCGAGCACGGAGAGGGTGCTCTCCACCCAGGTCACCACTCGCTGTCGCTCCCGCTCGGTCGGCTGCACGGCGTTCCGCGGCGGCATCCGGTGCGACTGCAGGTTCTTCACCAGACGCTCCCAGAGGCGACGGTTCTGGGTGACGGACTGCTGAGTGGTAAAGGTGTGGAACGCGATGTCCGCCGATGCCAGCTTGGCGCCGTGGCAACCCTCGCAGTACTTCTTCACGAAAGGCGCGACCTCTCGCTCGAAGCTGGCTGCTTCGGCCGGCAGCTGCGCGGACTTTGCGGTTGGTCTGGTCGCCGTCCGCCCCCTGGCGATCGGCGGCGCGGCGGCGCCCACCAGATGAGCAGCCAGGCCTAGCCCGGAAAGCACCACTGCCAAAGCGACCCGCATGCAAACCGACCTCTCACAAACAGTGTCAAACCCACCTGATGGACTCAGACGCCACCGGCCCGCCGAAGTTGCTGCAGCAATGTGGGATCCTTGTCAGTTTTCCACTCTCAGTCTACTCCCAATCCGATTTGGAAAAAGGGGCTAACCACGGGTGCGTGGGCCGGTGGGTCCAGCGGCTGTCGGCGATAAACGCAATTTGAGCCGGTAGTGGCCGCGCACGGGGAAGCGGAGGAGGATGTTCTCCTCCTGCGTTCCACGTCCGATGTTGTGCAGGATGAGCGGCGTATTGCCGGCCACCCGGTCGGACACGATCCCGATGTGCATCATCCCGCGGCCGATGTCCCACGTGACGATGTCTCCAGGCCGGTACGAGCTCGGGTCGTCGAGGGTTCGACGGATCGCAACATGGTGTCGCTCGAAGTAACGTGCCAGGTTCTGGACTCGACGGTGATCGATGCTCCGGTCGGGACGCTTCAGAGCCCACCGCTTTGGGTAGTCTCGAAAGTTCCGACGCATGTCCTCGTGAACCTCCTTTTGAAGATCCACCCCGACGCCGCGAGCCGCCCGAATGACGACGTCACAGCAGACCCCCGTGCGGAGCGGGACGTCGCCGCCCGGATAGGAGAGCGTGATGTAGGCCGGGTCATACTCGGTCGTGACGCCGATCTGACGGCGCGCGGCCGCGACGAGGGGCGGACTCGGCCGCGGCGTCCCAGCCGGACCGCAGCCCACCAGCAGGACCGAGACTCCTCCAGGAGCCAGGACGCGCAAGCAGGGGCCCATCTTAGAGTTCAGCATCCGAAAGCGGTAGTGACGCGGAAATGCCATGAGGTTCGCGGTGTGCAACAGCCCCCCGATCCTGAACATGGGTGGGGTTCTGGGTCCGCAGAGTTCAAAAGAAGGGGGTGGGCTCCCTGGGCTGCGAACAAGGTGTTGATTCGCCGACGTCGGGCCGAATCCCACCCGGTTCCGACGCTCCGAACGCCCCCACATGCCCCCGCTCCGGGCGGGGCGCGGTTGACTGACCGGGGGCCTTGTGCTACCCTTTCGGGTCGACCGACGGTCGATTTCCGCTTTCTTCGGGCACTTTTCGGGGGTAACGTCTTGATCGACACCAGCGATTTTCGCAACGGCCTATCGATCATCTTCGACGGGGATCTCTACTCCATCGTCGAGTTCCAGCACGTGAAGCCCGGCAAGGGCGGCGCTTTTGTGCGCACCAAGTTGAAGAATCTGCGAACTCAGTCCACGCTGGAGCGCACCTTCCGTGCAGGGGAGAAGTTTGATCAGGCGATCCTGGATCGCAAGAAGATGAACTTCCTCTACCATCAGGACGACGAGTACGTCTTCATGGATATGGAGAGCTTCGATCAGGTCGCCGTCCCCGCGGCCAGCCTCGGCACGGGCGTCAAGTACCTGAAGGATGGGACCGAGGTCGAAGTCGTGAGCCACAACGAGCGGATCATCTCCGCCGAGTTGCCGATGTTCATGGAGTTCGAGATCGTCGAAACCGACCCTGGCCTGCGGGGCGACACCGCCTCCGGCGGATCCAAACCGGCCACCGTGGAGACCGGAGCGGTCATCAGTGTCCCGCTGTTCGTCAACGTGGGAGACCGGGTCAAGGTAGACACTCGCAGCGACTCCTACCTCGAGCGCGTCAAGTAGCTGGTTCCCCCGAAGGGGGCGCCGCCGGGCGCCCCAGGCCACCAAACGGCGGAGCGCCCATGGATCTGGACCGCATAGAAACCCTCCTGGGCCTTCTGGGAAAGCACCCGTTGGTGGGTGAGGGCGAGTTGTCGGGTCCCGGCTGGAAGATCCAGTTTCGCCGCCGCCCGCCGGTCTTCGAAGACGATTTCGTCGACGAGGTCGACGAGCCCGAGACGCCGCCCCGGTTCAGCATCCTCTCCGATCGGGTCGGCTTCTATCGAGCGCCGTCCCCTCCGCTGGAACTCGGACAGCAAGTCGTCCGCGGTTCGCGCGTGGGCTCCATTGAGACGATGGGCTTCAAGAACCCGCTGGTGGCGGAAGGCGAGGGGTATCTCGTCGAATTCCTGGTGGACGACGGGGATCCCGTGGAGTACGGACAGCCGCTGATCACCCTGCAGACGGATCTTCCGGAGCCGGAGGCAGTGGAATGAACTCCCCCATCGGCCTGAGACGGGGCTGGTTGTCGA
The DNA here is from genome assembly GCA_005798285.1 of Actinomycetota bacterium. Taxonomy (GTDB): domain Bacteria; phylum Armatimonadota; class SYMT01; order SYMT01; family SYMT01; genus F1-80-MAGs030. Next base: position 830 of record SYKE01000117.1, on the reverse strand, counting down.
TCGTCGGTCTCCTCGTGGCGATCGTCATCATCGTGGTGCTCGCGTCCTATCTCTTTCCGAAGTACCTATCGAGCAGCACCGTTACCCGCACCGGATCCGACGGCAAGAAGACCACCACCCGTGTTCCCGCCCCTCGAGAGCGCGCCCAGGGCGTCGCGTGCGCCAGCAACCTCTCCCAGTGCCGGCAGGCCTACCTGATGGCCACCTCCACCGGCGACGAGCAGAAGCCGCAGCGGCTGTCGGATTTGAAGAACTTCGGTGTCACCGAGGCGATCGCGAAGTGCCCAGTGGGCGGTGAGTTCTACCGTTTGGATCCCGCCGCCGGGCGAATCCAGTGTCCGCACCCCGGACACGAGAAGTACTAAGGCGCGGCCTGCCTCATGTTCAGGAAGATCCTCATTGCCAATCGCGGCGAGATCGCCGTTCGGGTGATTCGCGCGTGTCGGGATCTCGGGATTGCGACCGTGGCGGTTTACAGCCAGGCGGATGCCGAGTGCCTCCACACGCTGCTCGCCGATGAAGCCGTCTGCATCGGGCCCCCGCCCTCGCGGGAGAGCTACACCAACATCGCCAACATCATCAACGCCGCGCTCATTACCGGCGCGGGCGCGGTGCATCCCGGCTATGGATTTCTGGCGGAGAACGCCGGTTTTGCCGAGGCGTGCGAGGCGTGCGGCCTGACGTTCATCGGACCCCTGCCGGACGCCATTCGGCAGATGGGGGACAAGGCCGAGGCGCGCGCCGTGGCGCGGCGGAATTCCGTTCCGATCGTACCGGGCAGCGACCTGATCAACTCCGAACCCGAAGCGTTGAAGGCGGGGAGCAGGATC
>SYKE01000116.1 GCA_005798285.1 Actinomycetota bacterium | reverse complement strand
TTCGAGGGGTGTGCCTGAACATCCTGGCAACGGTGGACTGTAGGGGAGCGGCAGATGCGAGGACCGAGCTCGCGGCCAATCCTCGGAGGGCTCTGAGGCTGATCGGGGTCTGATTCCCGACAATCGAATCACCGTGCCTCGCCGCCCGGTGGCTCACCGCGGAGGCATGTCCGGCTACCGCGCTGGTTTGCTTTGGGATGGGCGCCGGTGTGGGCGCCACTCGGGCCGCGATGGCGCTCGGGTTAGTGATCGGATCGGACATCGATCTGCTGGTGGTCTCCTCGGCCTCCAGCGCCTGGCTGTTCGAGCCCGGCACCTGGTTTTACGGCACGGACCCCACCGTCATCGGGGAGCGCTCCGCGGCCGAACTGCTTCGCCGGCTGGACGGTGAAGGTCCGGATGGACCCATCCGGGTGCTTCCGGAACTGCGGCGGTTGGGATGATCCACCGCAATCCAGTGCCATTCATCAAAGGAGATCGATCATGCCAGGGAAGATGCGCGGTGGGTTTACGCTCATCGAGTTGCTCGTTGTGATCGCGATCATCGCGATTCTCGCTTCAATCTTGTTCCCCGTTTTCGCGCAGGCGCGAGAGCGAGCCCGAGCGACTCAGTGTCTGTCGAACCTGAAGCAGGTGGGGACAGGAGTAACGATGTATAATCAGGACTATGATGAGTGGATGCCGCCCAACAATGACGGCGTCACCAACTTCAACGATCCTGCGGGCGCCGGTTACCGCCCGAACTACCTCGGATCGCTCTCGCCGTACATCAAGAACGACAGGGTGTTCGGTTGTCCCTCGGCGCCCGACGTCACTACCGGAACCCCCGGCAATCAGGCAGTGACCCCGAAGAGTCGCTCCAGCTTCCTCGGAAACGCCGTCATAATGGAGCGCAGCACGGCGGTGATCCCAAACCCGTCGGACATCGTCTACATGCAGGAGCTGTTCAACGCCCGCGGCACCGCCTTTCTTCGCCCGCGCTCGAACAACGCGGCGCGGACAGACTATCGATGGTGGTATTTCCCGCGGACCGGGACCGACGACATCTGGAACTACACCAACGTCCACTTCGGCGGCGGGAACGTGCTCTTTTGTGATGGTCACGCCAAGCAGCTTCATGTGAAGTTTATGCGCAGCCGGATCTTCGGACTTCTCCCCGACCGAGGAATTGAGCCTGGACCCACGGCTTACAATCAGGCGTGGTCCCCGGCTTTCTAGACCATTCACCGGGTTTAGACGTCGACTTTGACCTGAGAATCGGGTCGCCGCAAGGGTTTCCTGAAACGCGGCGGCCCTGAAATCTCTCCAAGCTGGGGACGGATGGCGGACGTGCAGCCATCACCAGGTTGCTGCGGCAACGTGTGTTGAGAGGGCGGTCCGCGGAGATGCGGCTTTCGCAAGAATTGCTATGAACAAAACCACGATCAGTCTGGCTCTGGCGGTTGGCGCCGTGGCGGTGGGAGCTGCCCGCTCCAGTGCGAGGCCGGCGCCCCCCGCGAACCCCGGCGCCGTGATGCACTTCGAATCGAAAGTGCGCCCTCTTCTCTCCTCCCGCTGTTTCAGTTGTCACAGCAAGACCACCGCGATGGGGGGCCTCGACCTGACCAACCGAGAGACGGCGCTGAAGGGCGGGCGGCGCGGCAGTGCGCTCTCCATTGGGAATCCGGCGGAGAGTTTGCTGGTGAAGGCGGTGAAGGGGCAGGGCGGCCTGAAGATGCCGCCCGGATCCCGCCTCAGCACCCAGGAGATCGCAGCGCTCTCCGATTGGGTTCGAGACGGCGCCGGCTGGGGCGTAGCCGTAGCCGATCGTCCCGCGTCAGCGCCGTGGGCCCTCCGTCCGCCGGCCGAGCCTCAGCTTCCCGCCGTTCGTTCCGCATCGTGGGTCAAGAATCCGGTGGACCGATTTGTTCTTACCCGACTTGAACTCGCGGGCATCCGTCCCAACCCGCAGGCCGACCGCCGAACGCTGATCCGCCGAGTCACCTTCGATCTGACCGGGCTCCCGCCCACTCCGGAAGAGGTGGACAGTTTCCTCGGCGACACGGCTCCCGGAGCGTGGGATCGGCTGGTGGATCGGCTCCTGGCGTCGCCGGCGTACGGCGAGCGTTGGGGTCGTCACTGGCTGGACGTGGTGCGCTACTCGGACTCGAACGGTTTCGACTGGAACGAGGTCTTCGGCAACGCGTGGCGCTATCGAGACTACGTGATCCAATCGTTCAACGAGGACAAGCCGTACGATCGGTTCCTCGTGGAGCAGTTGGCGGGTGACCTCCTGCCGGCTGCGAATGAGGCCGAGAGGAGCCGGAACCTGATTGCGACAGGCGTTCTGGTGATGGGTCCCAAACTCCTAGCCCAGCAGGATCGGAAGCAGCTCGCGCTCGACGTGGCGGATGAGCAGATTGACGTGACCACGCGGGGGTTTCTCGGACTGACCGCAAGCTGCGCTCGCTGCCACGACCACAAGTTCGATCCCATCCCCACCCGCGATTACTACGCGCTCGCCGGAATCTTCAAGAGCACCGCCACCCTGGCAGGTACCCTCCCGAGGAACAACCGGGTGATGTACTGGATGGAGCGTCCACTCTCTCCCCCAACGGTGGTGGAAGCGTGGAAGGCGCACGAGAGCGAGATGAAAAAGGTCGAGGCCGCCATGAAGAAGGCCAAGACCCCGGATGAGAAATCCCGGCTTACTGATCGCATGAAGACACTGACGGAGAAGGCTCCAACTCCGCCCGCCATTGCGATGGCGGTTCAGGACAGCACCGTCGTCGACATGCGCGTTCACATTCGCGGCAGCCACAAAAACCAGGGGGATGTGGTTCCCCGGGGAGTGCTGGCCGCCCTGAATACTCCGGTGGAGCCGATCCCCGTAGATCAGAGTGGTCGGCTCCAGCTGGCCCGGTGGATCGCCAATTCCAGGAACCCGCTTACGGCTCGAGTGATGGCCAATCGCATCTGGCTCCACCACTTCGGTCAGGGCATCGTTCCCACGCCGGACAACTTCGGAAACCTGGGAGAGAAGCCGACCCATCCCGAGCTTCTTGACTGGCTGGCGCTTCGGTTTGTGGAGGGCGGTTGGTCCATCAAGCGGCTCCACAAGCTGATCTTGTCATCCGCAACGTATCAGATGAGCTCCGATCCGGACCCTCGTTCGGTGGCTAAAGATCCGGAGAACACCCTCTACTGGCGGGCAAATCGACGCCGACTTGAGGCAGAGGCGATTCGTGACGCCATCCTCGTGGCCAGCGGAGAACTCGACCGGGCCGGCCGAGGAGGCACCCTCGTGGATAAGACCGTCGGCTTCCCCGGCAAAGAGTACCAGGATGCCTACCTGAACAGCCGCCGAAGCGTCTATCTTCCAGTCATCCGCGGCGGGCTCTTCGACATGTTCCAGGTGTTTGACTTCGCCGATCCGCACGTGGTGAATGGGAAGCGATCCACCACCACGGTCGCCCCGCAGGCGCTGTTGATGATGAACAGTCCGGTCATTCGGACCCAGGGCGGCAAGATGGCCGAAGTGTTGGGGAAGGTCGCGCCGGACGATGCGACCCGTGTGGCTGCCGCCTATGAGCGGATCCTCAATCGGGCGCCGAGCGCCTCAGAGGTGTCGGACGCACTGCGCTACCTGGACGACTACGCCCGATCCGCCGGGGACGGCCCGGAGAAACGCGCGGCGTGGATCAGCTTCAGCCGGGCGCTGTTCTCAAGCACGGAGTTTCGTTATGTCGATTGACCCATCCACCGAGGCGCAACTGAGGTCTCGACGTGCTCACTCGGTGCGCGCTTATTCTCGCCGAGACCTGCTGCGGAGCACTTCGGCGGGGTTCGGAAGTGTGGCGCTCGGCGCCTTGAGTTCCGCCTGGTCCGGCGTGGCTGCGGATCAGCCGGATCCGGTCCGGCCCGAGAGTGGCCCGATGACGGTGCGGAAGACCCACCACCCGGCCCGGGCCAAGCGGATCGTCTTTCTCTTCATGCAGGGCGGCCCATCCGGCATCGATACCTTCGATCCGAAGCCGAGGCTGGAGAAAGAGCACGGCCAGCCGAGCCCTCTGGAGAAGCCGGAAGGGCTCATCGATCCGGATGGAAAGCTCTTCCGTTCCCCCTGGACCTTTCGCCAGTACGGGCAGAGCGGCATCCCGGTCAGCGAACTCTTCCCCGAGGTGGCCCGCCACGTGGACGACCTGTGCGTCATTCGCAGCATGCACACCGAGGGCCAGGCTCACGGGCAGGCCGTTTTGAAGCTGCACACGGGGGACGCCGCGTTTGTGCGCCCCAGCATGGGATCGTGGATCCAGTACGGGTTGGGGTCGGAGAACGAGAACCTGCCCGGCTTCATCACCATCACCCCGCTGCTCGACCTCGGTGGGGTTCAACTCTACGGTAATGCGTTTCTACCGGCAGTCTATCAGGGCACGGCGCTCGGCAATGCTACGACCCCCATTGCCAAGGCCACGTTTCCCCATCTGAAGCCGCCGGTCGGCCCCGAAGGCGATCTGCAGCGCCGGGAAGTCGATTTCGTTCAGCGGCTGAACCGCGAATACCGGGACCGAGATCCGCAGGACAGCTCCCTCGACGGCGTGATCCAATCCTACGAGCTCGCCTTCCGAATGCAGCGGCACGCGCCTCAGCTATTGGATCTTTCCAACGAGAGCCGTGCCACCCTGGATGCCTACGGAGTGGGAGTGGCGCCAACGGAAGAGTACGGCCGCGGATGTCTGCTGGCGAGACGGTTCCTGGAGGCGGGGGTCCGGTTTGTTCAGGTGACGCACCCGGGCAAGTGGGATCACCATGCGGCCCTCAAGACCGGTCATGAGAAGAGTTCACGCGAGGTGGATCGACCGATTGCCGCGTTACTGGCGGACCTCAAAGCCCGCGGTCTCCTTGATGACACGCTGGTACTGTGGGGCGGTGAGTTCGGTCGAACCCCGACGCAGCAGGGCGCCGATGGTCGAGACCACAATCCCCAGGGCTTCACCGTCTGGCTTGCCGGCGGTGGGGTGAAGGCGGGTCACATCCACGGATCCACCGACGAGTACGGCTACTACGCCGCCGAGAACAAGGTGCACATGCATGACCTGCATGCCACCTTGCTCCACCTGCTGGGCCTCGATCACACTCGCCTGACGTACCGCTTCGCCGGACGCGACTTCCGGCTGACGGATGTTCACGGCCGGATCGTGCACGAGATCATCGCATAGAGCCGGCCACCTCGGGCCAAGAAGTCAAGTCGGACGCACTCTCGCGTCCGACAGCCAACTGTGCTCCCAGGGATTCGGCCGGGAGGCGCAGGGCGAGTTCTCCCAACAGGACGTCTCGTCGATCGGCAAACTCGCCGGAGAGGTCCGCTCCACAGCGCACCTCGAGCGCGCCCAACAAAGCGGCGCAGCGGCATCCGGATCGGGGCTCCAGGGCGAGGAGGCACTCGGCCAGGCCGAGTAGCGTGTCCGTCATTCCCGGCACGTGGCCGAGACGCTCAAACTCCAGCAAGGACTGTCGATAGTAGGCTTGGGCCTCCGCGTGAAGCCCCTGATCCGCCGCCACAACCGCCAGATTGCAGAGCGACCAGGCAATGCCGACCGGGAAAGCGCGCTGTCGATTGATCGCCAGGCATTGCCGATGGAACGATTGTGCCGGGACGAAGTCACGCTGTCGCATCGCCGCGACGCCGAGGTTGTTCAGCCCAGTCGCGATCCCCGGAATCCAGCTTTCCTTGCGCCAAATCTCGAGCGCCTGTTCCAGACGCAATCGGGTGGCGGAGTAGTTTTCTCGAAGCTGCTCGGCTCGGGCTACCTGATTGAGCCCCGCGGCAATACCGAGCGGCTCACCCAGCTCAGTCCGGATTCGAAGCGTTTCCCGGGCCAGGCGCAAGCCCTCATCCCGCAGTTCCGCATCAATGGCGAGGGCAGAAGCCTCCTGGAGGGCGATCACTCGTTCGGCGTCATCGCACTCCGCGAGTTCCAGCGCACGCTTGAGCGTCCCGAGTCCCTCCTCAAACTGCCCCCGAACGCGCCAGAAGTGACCAAACGAAGCCGCTGATGCGAGGCGACGCCCGGTCCAGGCTCCCGGGGTGGAGTTCAGTCGCTGGAAGCTCTCTCGGGCGTCGTCGACCATGGCTGAAATCCTGTCCAGCCAGCGGAGCGCATCGGGACCTTCCTGACCGATCCTCGCCTCATCGGCAATCCGAAAACACTCGTCGGCGAGACGGAGCGAAATGAGCGTCGTCTCACTTGCCTCTTCGAGGCGCTCGCGAGCATACGCTTGAGCGCTCTCCAGCATTCGGTAGCGAGTCCCCGTCAGGAGCCGCTCCATCCAGACCAGCGAGTTGTCAACCAGCGAGGCGAGCAGTCTAGGCACGTCCAGTTCGTCCACCAGGGCGCCGTCCGGATCTCCGCAAACTCTGGTTGCCAGATCGAGATCGAACCAGCCCGAGAATACCGAGAGCCGTCTCCACAGAACCCGCTCTTCCGCAGAGAGGAGTTCACAGCTCCAATCCAGCGTCGCCTGCAGGCTTTTCTGACGGGGTGATCGGTCCGGTCCTGCATCTCCAAGCAGTCGAAACCGGTTCCCCAGTCGGGCGCCGATCTCTGCGACCGAGAACACCCGCAGACGAGCAGCGGCGAGTTCGATCGCGAGTGGCAGGCCATCCAGCCGCCGGCAAAGGTTGATCGCCTCGGCGGTCTCGGTCACCGGAAACACGATACCGGGCACGGCGGAGCGGGCGCGGTCGAGGAAGAGTGCGAGGGCATCCGGCTGGCCGGTTTGTTGTTCACCCACGGGTTCCGAGTTCGAGGAGAGGGGTGGCAGGCGATACACGGTCTCGCCCAACAAACCCAGGGGCCTGCGGCTGGTACAAATCACCTGGAGTTCCGCGCAAGAGGTCAGCAAGCGGGACACCAACTCCCCAACGCCGCCGACCAGGTGCTCGCAACCATCCAGCACGAGCAACGCTGACACACGACGCAGTGGACGTTCCAGGGCCGCGAACCAGTCCTCGTCCCCTCGTCGATCGACGTCCAGCACCGTGGCGATGCGTTCGGCGATCATACCAGGATTGTGCAGGGGCTCCAGTTCCACGAACCACGGCTCCCGGCCGTCATCCGCCTGAACCCGTCGAGCTATCTCCTGAGAGAGCCGGGTCTTTCCCATTCCTCCCGGGCCGATGATTGTCACCTGTCTCGAGTCCGAAAGGAGTTGGGTCACAGCGTCCAACTCTAAACTCCGCCCCACGAAGCGTGTGCGGGGCACCGGGAGGAACCCCGAGGCGGTTCGAGCCGGAGCCGGCTGCGGTGGGAGAACGGAAGCAACTCCGTGAGTTCCGTCGGAAGGCGGCGCGGCCGGTTGGGAGCGACGCAGTTGTTGATAGAGCAGATCGGTGGCCTCGGAAGGCCGGACGTTCAGCTCGGCGTGCAGGAGCGATCGCAATTCCCGGTAGTGGTGAATCATCCCGGACAGGTTACCCTGGTGCGCCAGCACCTCCAGGAGATCGCGGTGCGCCGCCTCATCCAGCGGTTCGTCCCCGATTTGAATCCGAAGCCAACGCTCCGCGTCGGCGAGGCGTCCCTCGGCCCGTGCCAACGTCCACAGTTTCTCGAGTGCCCGAGACCGTCGGTGGGAGAGGGATGCGCGGAACTCTACGGCCCAGGGTTCTCCGCAGCCCTCCAGGAACGGGCGACTTGAGAGCAGCACAGCCGCCTCAACCTGACTCGGATCGCTGGATTCCAGACCGATCGACGCTATGCGAATATCGAGTTCCATCTCGCTGACGTCGAGTATCAGAGTGCCGGGCACTGGAGACTTGAGTCTCCACGCCTGGTTCCCCAGCGCAGCACGCAGGTCGGTCAGAGTGCGCCTCAACGAACCCAGCGCCGTTTCATCCGGGCTATCCGGCCAGAGAGATCCGGCCAGCCACCTTCGTTCCACGGGCCGATCTTCCTGGATCGCCAGGATCGCCAGAATCCACAACCCCTTCCGGGACCGGAGAGGGGCGAGGAGCGAGCCGTTTACCTCTACCACCGGAGAGCCGAGCAACCGGATGCGGCAGCTCGGCGGGGGGTGGGGGTGCACCGGTTCGGAGTGAAACAAGACGAGGAGACTCCACGGTCTCGTTGGTAAGCAAGTCGTCGAAAGGGGGTTCTCGGAAGACCTATCTTAGCAGACGGTCGACGCGGTGCAACAAAGCATCACTCGGCTCTACTCTCGGTTGCTGCCGCAAACACGGTTTCGGCCGCGTCGTTTGGCGTCGTAGAGGGCACGATCCGCCGCCGAAATCAACTCGGTCCGAAGCCGCATGCCCGCTGTCAGAACCGAAGCCCCAACGGACGTGGTGATGGGGCTTCGAAAACCCTGGAATGCCTCCAGCGTCTGTCGAATTCGCTCACCGATCTGGAGTGCAGTGCTCAGGTCCGTATCGGGGAGAATCACCCCAAACTCTTCGCCACCATAGCGTGAGACGTGGTCCTGCGCTCGGGTGGAGCCTCGAAGGCACTGCGCGACTTGCTCAAGGGCGGCATCGCCGGCCTGGTGCAGATGCGTGTCGTTGTATCGCTTGAAGTGATCGAGATCGACCAGCAGGAGCGCGAGGAGCCGACCGGAGCGCTGCGCTTCCCGAAACTCCATATCGAGTCGCTCTTGAAACGCGCCGTGGTTCCATAGCCCGGTCAGGCTATCGGTGGCGGCCAGCACCTCCAGTTCCGAATTCGCGGTTCGAAGAGCGTCCCGCTGTCGGGTAACATCTGCCGCATAGGCCTCCAACTCTCGCTTCCGCTGGGCATCCACGGCGATCATCGGGTGTTGAGGTTGATCCGGAGCCTCCCGAACCACGGAGTAGACGTGGCCGCCCCGCATCTGAGCGGACCAGATACAGCGTACCAGGGCGCCGTCCTTGCGGATCAACCTGATCGGTGTGCCAAGGATCGGTTGCCCCGTGAAAAGCCCCCGGAGGGCCTGAACGGTTGTGGAGTGGTTGTCGCTGTGCAGCAGCTCGAAGCCATTGCGGCCCAACAGCTCATCCCGGGGATAGCCGAGGAATTGCTCGGCGCCGGGACTGATATCCAAGATGAGTCCGGTCAGGCTCGATACGACGAAGACCTCGGAGGTGAGGGCAAAGAAAGCATCCCGCTCGATTGCCGCCTCGCGAAGATCCGTGATCTCTTCCAGAGTTCCAACCCGCCGCGCGCCATCTGCCAGGGCATCGTAGCTGGGGGCCGAACGGCTTCGCACCCATCGGATAGTTCCATCCCGTCGCAGCAGCCGGAACTCACAGACGAACTCTCCGTCATTCTCAACAGCTTCATCCCAGGCTTCCACCACTCGACGACGGTCCTCGGGGTGAACCACTCGCCGCCATCCGTCGTCCAGCGCCTCGTCGTGGCTGAGGCCGAACAACTCGAGCGATCGCCCGTTTACATAGATGCAGCGGTCCTCCGAGTCGAAAATGTAGAGCCCGATCGGGCTTTCATTCGCGAGCGTCTTGAGCAGGTCATCGTTGAGTGGCTCGGCACGCTCCGCGGACCGCTCGCGAGTAGTCTCTCGGCAATAGGTGATCAGATAGCTCCAGCCTCCAGTATCCGTTCGATCGAGCCCGCCGCATCCGATCTCAAACCAGCGCCACCGACCGGAGACGTCGCGAAAGCGAACCTCCGCACGCAGGTCGCCGATCTGCTCCATCTCCGGCGCGCGCTGAAACAGGCTCCGCGCAGGTTCCAGATCTTCGGGGTGTATCGCGGAGTCGTAGTCGTTCAGGGTCCTGCTCTCGTGGTCCTCGGGATACCCGAGTGTTTCCAGCAGTGACGTGGTGTGGTGCATGCGAAGGCCGTCCGAACCCCGCCAGACCGCCAGGTGAACCCCATTTACCGCCAGAACCCGCTGAATGAATCGGGATTGGAGACAGCGTTCAACCGCTTCCAGCGGGGCCTCGGCAGGCTGACTCATGGAGTGGCGCTTAGAACTCGCACCGAGAGCGATCCGCGTAGGGGGCACCTGCTTGATTCCTGTTCGACAAAGGAGCATTGCCGGGAGCAGCATTCTGGGAGGTTCGAGCGACTCCTGCCCGTCATACGGCAGGAGAGGCGCCGAACTCTAGGGAACGGCGCTTGAGAATCCGAGTAGCGCCTCGGCGTCCGTACGCGAGGTCGGGCCTCGGGTTTGGGGACAGGCGTTGGGAGAGAGCACATGTCCTTGAAATCCAGCTTCCGGCCACTCACAGCGGCGTTAGCATTGGGGATGGCATTAACCTGCGTCGGGTCCCAAGCGGAACAGCGGCCGTTCGGGGGACGGCGGCCGCCGAATGTCGTACTGATCATTACGGATGATCAGGGCTACGGTGACATCAGCCTCCACGGGAATCCGGTTCTCAAAACGCCGAACCTGGATCGACTGGGAACAGAAGGGGTGCGGCTCACACGATTCTGTGTGAATCCAGTTTGCTCTCCCACCCGATCAAGCCTGATGACAGGCAGGTACTATTATCGGACCGGCGTCGTAGACACCTATCTCGGACGCTCGATGATGCACCCGGACGAGGTCACCCTCCCGGAACTGCTCAAGCAGAAGGGCTACCGCACCGGGATCTTCGGGAAGTGGCACCTGGGGGACAACTACCCTCTTCGGGCCATTGATCAGGGGTTTGACGAATCGCTGGTTTGCAGCGGGGGCGGCATCACACAGCCCTCCGACCCACCGGGAAACCACTACTTCGATCCGATCCTGAAGAAGAACGGTCGGGCAGTGAAGTCGAAGGGCTACTGCACTGACGTGTTTACGGGTGGCGCGCTGGAGTTCATTCAGACAAACCGAAAGCGCCCCTTCTTCTGCTATTTGGCCACCAACGCCCCGCACGATCCGCTCGAGGTGGACGACCAATACGTGGCTCCCTTCCGTCAGGCGGGCGTCGATGAGCGTACCTCCAAAGTGTACGGAATGGTGAAGAACATCGACGACAACGTAGGCCGCCTCCTGAAGCGACTTTCCGATCTCAACCTGGACCGGGACACTCTGGTGATGTTCATGACGGACAACGGTCCGGCCGGTCAGAGGTTCAACGCAGGGTTTCGCGGCGCAAAGGGAACGGTATACGAAGGCGGCATTCGCACTGCATGTTTCATGCGGTGGCCGGGCACGCTCTTTCCGGGAACAGTGGACCGTCAGGCCGCCCACATCGACCTCACGCCGACGCTGCTGGAGCTTTGCGGCGTCGCACTTCCGCACTCGGTCGCAGTCGATGGGAGGAGCCTCGCGCCCCTTCTCAAGGATCCGCGTGCCCAATGGCCCGATCGAACCCTGTTCTTTCAGTGGCACCGCGGTGACCGCGCCATCCCGTTTCAATCGTCTGCAGTCCGAACGGACCGCTACAAACTCGTGAACGGCAAGGAACTCTTCGATCTGGTTCAGGATCCGGGCGAACGCAAGGACATCTCCGGACAACAGCGAGACGTGGTATCTCGCCTGCGACGGCAGTATCTGGCGTGGTATCGGGATGTCGCCGCGACAAGGGGTTTCGAGCCTCCTCGCATCTACCTCGGCTCCCCGCACGAGAATCCCACCACTCTCACCCGGCAGGACTGGCGAGGACCGGATGCCGGGTGGACCCCGGCCAGCCTGGGATACTGGGAGGTTCGGGTGGATCGCGGCGGCGACTATCGGATCACCACAAGAGTGACTCCCGCCTCGGTGGCACGCCGGATCCGGCTGAAGGTGGGCGCCGTCGAGGCCGCGTCAGAACTCCCCGCACAGGCGGAGCAGGTGGTGTTTCCCACGCTTCGCCTGGCCGCGGGGGATGCACGTCTGGAAGCGGAGATTACGGGTGGAGCCCGCCCCGTTGGAGTGAACTATGTCGATGTTGAACGGCGGTAGTCGGGGAATGGTCGGAGCCCGGAAGTGTCTCTTTTTGGTCGCCGCAGTCACCCTGCTCGGCGCCGGCGTCGCTTCGGTGGGAGCGGCTCCCCGTACGAATGTCATTGTGATTCTGGCGGATGATCTCGGAAACGGAGATCTCGGCTGTTACGGCCACACGGCTTTCAAGACGCCCCGCCTCGATCAGATGGCTGCGGCTGGGGCCCGATTCACCCAGTTCTACAGCGCGTGCCCCTACTGCGCGCCCTCCCGCGCTGCGCTCCAGACCGGCCGATACCCTTTCCGGTTGGGATTCACCAACAACCCGCTGCCCATTGCCGATCCCGCCGGCCGTGAAGAACTCGACAAGCTGGGTTTGCCGCTCACGGAAAAGACCCTCGGTGAGATTTTTAGGGGCTCCGGCTATCGAACCGCCTGCATCGGCAAGTGGCATCTTGGCCATCAGCCCGAGTTTCGGCCCACGCGTCGCGGTTACGATGAGTACCTCGGGATCCTCTACAGCAACGACATGCACCGCGTCGAGCTGCTTGATGGGGAGCGAGTGGTGGAGTACCCCGTCGTTCAAAGCGAGTTGACGCGTCGGTACACCGATCGGGCGATTCGTTTCATCGAGAAGAATCGCAGCCGGCCGTTCTTCCTGTACCTGCCGCACGCCACGCCGCACAAGCCTCTCGCCGCTTCCGAAGCGTTCTACAAAAAGAGCGGCGCTGGTCTCTACGGCGATGCCATTCAAGAGTTGGATGCCTCCACGGGTCGAATTCTTGACCGGCTGAAGGAGCTGGGACTGGATAGCCGAACGCTGGTCGTCTTCACCAGCGACAACGGGCCATGGTACGGCGGCAGCACCGGCGGGCTTCGAGGCATGAAGAGCCAGACCTGGGAAGGCGGGGTTCGCGTCCCATGCATTGCGTACTGGCCGGGCAGGATCCCCTCGGGGCAGACGGTCCAGGCGCCCTCCATCATGATGGACGTGTTCTCGACTGCGCTCGACGCCGCGGGAATCTCCCCGCCCTCCGACCGACCAATCGACGGCCAGAGCCTGCTTCGCCGGCTCCGCGCCTCGTCCGGACCGGTCTCGGAGCATCAGGCTCTCTTCAGCGTTACGACGCGCGGTCTGACGGCCGTCCGGTCGGGCCCCTGGAAGCTCCTCCTCGAACCGGCGTCGGGTCCGGCCCTCGACCGTGTGTGGAAGGAAGGGGAGCCGTATGCCGATCCTCGGGCCCCGGACGGGGTGCGGCTGCTGGCGCCGTTCGAACAGATGCACCCCAGTCGATTTCCCGGGACGCGGGACGGTGACCCGGGAGTGGCGGGCTCTCTTTTCAACCTGGAGAACGATCCTTCCGAAAAGCGCGACCTTTCGGCGACTCACCCGGAGGTCGTGGCGCGACTGAGAGGGCTGGTAAGAAAGGTCAGGGAACAGCCGCTTTAGGCTTGCCGTTCCCTGGGGAGCGCTTCACGTGGCGGACGTCCTCATTCAGGCGGCGCCCGCAGGCGTCATCGCGGAGTGCAGCGCCAGCCCGGATGCGATGCTGGTGAAGAGGTCCTGCCGCATCGGTACGCGCTCGGATCCGAACAACTCCTGCAAGAGTTCTTGTGTGCAGAGGAGGCCCGATGAGCCGCCCGCGAGCAGCACCCGGTTGATCTCTCCGCGCTCGATTCCCGCCCTGTCCAGGACCTGCTGGATCAGCACCCGGATTTCGTCCATCTGAGGCGTTAGGAGACTGAACAGGTCTCCCCGGTCCATCTTTTCACGGATTCGAACCCGGTCGGCATCGAACGCGATCTCGGTCTCCGCCACGCGGGAGAGTTCCAGCTTGGAAGCTTCGACCGACTGAAAGAGGCTGGGGCCCAATCGCCGGGACACGACCTCCTGAAGCTGCCGCAGCTCCCGACTCTCGGTGCGACAGGCAACGCTCGCGCGCACGATCTCGCTGATTTCCCTTGCGTACTCGGAGTCGGAGATTCGCCAGTTCTCGTCGGGGTTGATCAGTCGGTTGAACAGGCTGTGAGGCAGGTCGCGATTTTGGCCCCACTTGCGACCGGACCCGAGGTGATGCAACAGCTTCCCCTCGAAGATGATCCGATCCAGCAGGGACCCGCCGATGGCTGCGCCGGCCGTGGAGAGAATCCGGTGGCTCCCATCCGGCGACACGCGCGCGACACTGAGATCGAGTGTGCCGCCGCCGAAGTCGAACACCATCGCGTGCCGAACGTCTTCGAAGCCTCCGAGAGAAAAGTGGTAGCGCGCGGCAGCTTCCGGCTCGGTGAGGAAGGAGATGCCGCGAAAGCCGCCCCGTTCCGCTGCTTCGTGGAGCATGCCCTGACACGCCGCGTCCACATCAGGATTCACGGAGAAGCGTACCGGTCGACCAATCGTCACGCGAGCCGGGAGCGCGCCCCAGCGCTCCACGATCCGCTCTGCAATCCGCTCGAAGACCAATCCAACAAGCTGTGGGAGGGTGTAGAGCGTCTGAATGATCCGAAAGCGATCCTCCGGAGTGCATTCCGGAAGCGATGCTTTGAGGGACCGAATGAAGCGGCCGTCGAGATCGGTGTGGGATGCGGAGACCGCCTGGCGCCCAATCCGCTTCCAGCCGTACCGGCTGAAATAGAGCAGGGACGGGAGGAGGTGAGGATCCGAGTTGTGGGGATCCAGGGGACAAAGCTCCACGCGGTTTCCGTCGCAAACCGCCGCCAGGGAGTTGCTGGTGCCGAAATCTATTCCGGCTGACAGGTCACTTCTGTAGTTCATCGCAGGGTTTTGACGCAAAAACGGGGGTGAGCCCCTCCCGGTTTGCCCACCCCCGTCTAGTCTTTTGGCAGACCGATTGCTAACGAGGCTGCGCGGCGGCCGGCCGTCTCCTCGGATAGGGGATCTGTGACGCGTCAGCATCCCTGTCGGGTACCCGATACTGGGCTCTCAGGCGAACCAGTTCCGCCTCCAGATCCTGGCGGACTTCAGCATACGCCGGATCTCGATAGACGTCCCGCAATTCCCTGGGATCCTCGCGGCGATCGAACAACTCGGTGTACTGGTGCGGCTCGTAAAACTTGACCAGCTTGTATCGATCGGTCACCACGCCGTAGTGCTTGGCCACATCGTGGGGTCCCGGGTACTCGTAGTAGTGGTAGTAGAAGCTCTTGCGCCAGTCACGCGGTTTGCCCCCTGCGAAGAGGCTTACCAGGCTCTTCCCCTGCATCTCCCCCGGGGGCTGGACCCCGGCTGCCTCGAGAAATGTCTCGGCAAAGTCGAGGTTGGAGGTCAGGTTGCGGTTCACCGAGCCGGGCCGGATCACGCCGGGCCAACGCGCCAGCAGCGGCGTACGAAGCGATTCCTCAAAGATCCATCGCTTGTCGAACCACCCGTGCTCCCCCAGGTAGAAACCCTGGTCGGATGCGTAGACGACGAGAGTGTCCTTCTCCAGCCCGTTCTCCTTCAGGTAGGCCAGCACCCGGCCCACGCTTTCGTCGACGGACGCAATGCATGCCAGGTAGTCGTGCATGTAGCGCTGATAGCGCCAGCGGATGAGGGCGTCGCCCTGCAGGTTTGCCTTTCGGAACGCTTCGTTGCGGCGGCCGTAGTAGGCGTCCCACACTTTGCGCTGCTCGGCGTTCAGCGAGCCGGGAGTCGTCAGCTTCACATCGAGATTCGTCATCGTGCGGCGAATCTCCATGTCCTGGCCGGCCTCCGCCGGTCCCCGACCCCGATAGTCGTCAAACAGCGTGTCGGGCTCCGGGTAAGTGCGGTCGTAAGGCTCGAGGTACTTCAGGTTCGGCGACCACTCGCGGTGAGGCGCTTTGTGCTGGCACATCAACATGAAGGGCTTGGACGGGTCCCGCTTCTTCAGCCAGTCGAGCGACAGATCGGTGATTACGTCGGTCACATACCCGTCGCGGCGAACACGCTCGCCATTTCGAATCATGGGCGGGTTGTAATAGACCCCTTGACCGGGCAGGATGTCCCAGTAGTCAAATCCCGTGGGATCCGTTACGAGGTGCCATTTCCCGACGATCGCCGTCTGGTAACCGGCCGACCGCAGGAGTTTGGGAAAGGTGGTCTGGGCGCCGTCGAACCGACTGTTCGTGTTGTTGTAGAAGCCGTTGAGGTGGCTGTACTTGCCCGTTAGGATCGTAGCCCGGCTGGGACCGCAGATTGAGTTGGTGACGAGACACCGGTCGAACCGCATCCCATCCTTCGCGATGCGGTCGATGTTCGGGGTCTTGTTCAGCCGAGAGCCGTACGCACTGATAGCCTGGTAGGCATGGTCGTCCGAAAAGATGAAGACGATGTTGGGACGCCTGGCAGTCCCCGATACAGGTCGCGACTGCGAGGCCCGGCCCGGCACGACGGCAATCGCCGCAACCAGGGTACCGGCCGCGAGCCAGGCCAGGCATTGTGCTCGTTTCAAGACAGCTCCCTCTCCCGGTTTGGCGACCGAGGTGATGGTGCCAAGTCGGATTCTCGACATCGTGTTTCCTCCCATCACGACATCCGATCCGCATCTCGGCAACCGCGACGGCGGATCGGGTAGACTTGAGGCGGAATCCATAACCGACGATCCTCGCGCGGGCTGGGCCCGCGGCTGCGCGAAAGGCGCTTTCTATGTTCAGAGATCGACTGACCCGACTGGTTCTGGCTGCCGGCCTGGCGGCCCTGGTTTCGGCCTGGCCCGCGGCTCGCCCTGTGGGAGCAGGTGGTTCCACGGCACAGTTCCCCCGCTTCCTGGAGGGAACGCTCTTCACCGACCTTGCCGACGGGGATATCACAGCCGCACTGTTGGGTAAGAAGCTCAGTTATCTGGCCAATGTAGACGGCGGTCCGGCGGCCACCAGCGCGAAGGGGTCCGCCTCGGTCAAGAACGGCGCTTTCAAGGGGAATCTAGCCGCCGTCAAGGGCCAGCCGAAGATCACGGGCAAGATCACCGGTGAATTCACCGAAGACCCGGACACCGGTCAGTTGTTGTTGTTCGGCAACCTCAATCTCGGCCGATCCTATGGAATCGGCGAGTACGAAGCGTTCGAGCGGCAGCCCGATCAGGTGGCCAACACGAAGCTGGCAGGGAGGTGGGTTGCCCCCGCCGGGGACCCGAACACAATCGTTGCGAACCTGGACGCCAGAAAAGGCAAGATATCCATCAGCGGTACGGCGGATGGGTACGGTCGCGTGACATTCCAGGGAAGCTATTCTTACCTGATCGCGGAGGATGCCAAGGGGCTTGGCGTGAAGCGACGCCGAAAAGCGCTGGGCGCATTTGGTGTCCCCCTGTCGCTGGATCTGGCGATTCTGCCCACACAGGTGAAGCTGCCCAGCAGCATGCAGCCCCTGGATGGTTCCGGGATTCCCGACACTCTCTTTGGTTTCATTGACGGCGATGGAAACCTGGAACTGTTCCTCGGCTTCGATCCAAACATCGATGACTTTGTCCTTGTGGTGCTGGAACAGACCCCCTAGGCTACTTCGCCCCAGGTCCTGTCGAGCCATCGGGATGGCGGCGCTCCTCACGCTTGGGGCGTTTCCCGGTCGCTCGGATCCACCGAGTTCCGGCGTCAGGCTCGAGTCTCTGACTCGAGCCTATCTCGGGGTTGCCTATCGGCGCGATCCACTCGGCGAGGAGTCGGGGCCAGATCGCGATCCGCTCTACCGTCGAGATGCGGTGGATTGCCAGACGTTTGTGGAGCAGGTGCTCGCGGAGTACCTCTCGCCGGACCACCCTCCCGCGCGAGCGGATCTCGTCCGCATCCGATACCGAGACGCCACAGTCGCGTTCAATTCGAGGCGTCACTTTTGTGTGCCGGACTGGTTTGCGCCGGACTTTCCGGCGCACGAGATTACCTCCGCGGTCGGCCTGGCCGCGACTCGGACGCTCCGCCGCACGCTGACGCCGCGGAAGTATCTCCCCGGGCTGGACGCCGCCGCATATCCCGTATCGGTGCGCACGGTCACCGTGAAGTACCTCCCGTCGACTCTGGCGCACTCCTGGGCGCCGCAGATCCCGAGCGGTACGATCGTCATGCTGCTGGGTGATCGTCCCGGAATCGTGATCTCACACATGGGGTGGGCGTTTCAGACCCCTGCCGGCTGCATGTTGCGGCATGCCAGTGACCGCCGGGGGCGAGTGGTGGATGAACCGCTGGAGCGGTTTCTTCGGAGCCATCGCAGGATGATCGGCGCAGTGCTAATGCGAGCGGGGAAATCAGCCCGCTGAGAGGGTGTAGGAGGTACTCCTGATGAGTGAAAACTCCTCGTCGATTGGGATCGGGGGATTGCGGTGGGCGCGATGTGTCGCACTCGGGGCCCTCGCAGCTCTCGGTATGGCGACCGTCACGAGTAACACAGCGCGGGCGGCGCTGCCCGAGATCAAGTCCATCTTTCGTTTCTACGACGGCCCCACCGACGATGGTTCGATGCGGTTCCGCGCCGCGGTGCAAGACCGCTCTCCGGGTTGCGGCTGCCCGACCGGCGGCGCGCGCGCGGGCACAGCGGCGCTTTCGGAGACCGTTGTCAGCACCCTGTTTGCCGTAGCCACCGGTCCCGGCTTGCCGTCGGCGCCGAGCCTCAAGGGGACGGCGTCGATCCGGCGGAACACGTACCGCGCCACGCTGGCTTCGGCCGGTCGGCCGCCGATCCGAGCTACGCTGCGGGGAGACGTTCGCGATGTGGACACCGGAGGGGTCTTCGGCATTCTAACTCGCCTCGTCGGCTCCATCTCTCGGCCCGGGGCCGCTGAGCAGTTCTTCGAGGCAGCCGAGTACCCTCGCGACCCGGAACTCTTCGACGACATGCATCACGTGTGGGAGTCTGTGGAGGGGTCGGATCTCGCCGGGCGCCTGACGTTGAACCGCGTTCAATCGACCTTTACGCTGAAGGGGGCGGTGTTGGGCTTTGGCACGATCACCGTCTCCGGCGGCTATTCGGTTGTTCGGCAGCCCGGAACATTTGGTCAGGACCCGAGCGGACTGCCGTTGTTCCTTGCAATCCACCCCTCGGCGGTTCGATCGCCTCGCGGATTTGTCTCAACGCTTCAGCCCGGTGTTCCGTCCGCGGAGTTCGGAAGCCTCGACGGCCTGAGCGAGCTGGTTGGCGTGATCGGGCAGGTCGGGACCGGGCCGGCGGCCCGAAACGTGAAGTTGAGGATGCGACCGCTTCAACCCTGAGGTCACCGCTGCCGAACTCGCCGCAGCAGTCGGAACCAGCGACGGATGGCGTCCGCGAGTTGAGGAATGGTTGGAAGCATCGCCCGACGTTTCGGTGAGCCATGTGTCGTTCGGTCCTCCGCAAACGCAAGAAGCTCCTCGGATCTGACCCGGGTTACCTTCCGGTCTACCGAGGAGAAGCGCACCATGCCCGCACGGTCCACGCCGATCGTAGCGGGGATCGCGATGCCGCCGAATTCATCCGGGTTTCGAACGTGCCAGGCTCGAATGGCGATCTGCTCCGGATCTGACAGCAGCGGAAAGCCGAGTTGAAGCCGCAGGGCAACCTCGGCGAGTTCCGCGACCGGATCCACCGCTACTCCCACGAGCGTCCAGCCTGACTCACCCAGGGCGGTTCGGTGCTCCTCCAACTCCGCCAACTGGCGGAGGCAGAAGGGTCACCAGGCGCCGCGGAAAAACACGACGAAGAGCCCCTCGCGTCCGATGAGACCCTGCAATCCGCGTAAGGCGCCCTGGGAGTCGGCTAACTCCAGGGGCGGCGCCGGCGAGCCGACGATTGGGCCGGCGCTATCGGGCGGCAGCAAGCTCACCCGATGCGAGGAGAATCGCGTTGTAGACGCCGTGCCGATGGGGCCGGCTACCTCGAGGCGTGGTCGGGGAGACGCAGCTCAGGATGGGACTCTTCCCGCCGGCGCGTGCGGCAGCCGGGGAGTATGAGAACTCCTTGCCTGTCTTCGTACAGATGAGAAGACTCTCGGAGTCGATATAACGTTCATCCACCAGTGCTCGGAGCGCCTCCGGAGGAGCATTGTGATCCTCCGAATAGAGGCGAATTGCGACTCCCAGTTGCTGCACGCGGCTCTCACAGGCGCCGATGCGGGCCTGATCGTTCACCCCCGGCACCATGGGAAGCACAGCGGCGGCGAGGATCGAGATCATCGCCACCACCACGAGCAACTCAATCAGCGTGAAGCCCGGCCGCCTCCGAGGAGCGCCCGAGGCACCAGGCTGCCGCGTTTTGCAGGAGTCGCTGCACGTTCGGGGAGCGGATCTCGTCCGCGTCGGCGCTGCAGAGGAGCACACGGCCTTTTCCGAGGTGGCCGGCCAGCACGTAAGGGGCTCTCTTACCTGTTGCATGCTGTTCCATCTCCAGGACCCGAATCGCAGAGAACTGGGGTCCCCGCCCTCGTCCACGGTCCGACGCGAAGGTGTGGAATTCCTCAATGCCCGCCGCTACCGGATGTCGGGGCGCGGTCACACACACCCGCCACTCCTGATGCGAGACGACTTCCGGTGCAGGGTCACCCGCGGCTGTCTCCCAATCGCGGAGCCAGAACGGTTCGGTTCCCCCGAGCACGAGCAGGGCGCACTTCCCGCTTCGAACCCGATCCAACAGCTCCCCAGCCCCGTGCGGCGGCTTCTGCCAGAGCACCACCAGATCGGCCTCTCGCCAGCGGGTCCCAGACGGGTCGAGGTGCGCATCCTCTTCTGAACGGATGAATGGGCTCAAGGTTGCGCCCAGCTCGACGAAACCCTCAGGTTCGGTGAGCAGGCTGATCAACGGCGTTGCTTCGGAACTCTCCGACGCGGATAGTGAACCCAACGCGGCAGCGGCGCCATAGCTGAGGAACGCGCGACGGGTGCGGCCCATGGCTGGAGTCGGCGTGGCGGGTCGCGCCGCGGAGGCCAGCAGCGCCTTGAGAGCATGGTGCGCTCGATGGAGGCGGGAGCGAACCGTGCCGACCGGACAGCGCTCCTTGCGGGCCGCTTCTTCGTACGTCTCACCCCCCAGATCGCACAATTCCACCAGAGTTCGCTGGTTCGGCGGCAGCGTGGCGAGGGCCCCGGCGAGGGACTCGTCCAGAGCGAGATCGAGGAGAGCGGACTCCGGGTTGGCCCCTTCGGCGCCCTCTGGGCTCCGCGGTTCCGATGACTCCAGCAAGTCATCCAAGGATCCCGCAACAATTCGCTTTCGGGCGGCACGATCATACTGGTTGTTGATCATGATCCGACCGACCCAGGTGTAGAAGTTGGATCCCCCGCGGAACCGGTGAAAACCCCGGTACGCGTCGATCAATGACTCTTGCAGCAGGTCCTGCGCATCATCGGCGCTTCCTGCAATTCGCCTGGCAAGGCGTTCGAGCGCGCTGTGATAGTTCTGCGCGAGCTGTTCGAACTCGGGAGAACAGGGTTCCACGGGAGCACTCTCTTTCCAGACTTCTCGGCCGGTCACTTCTGTCTTAACGGCGATTCGGCCGGCTCATCAACTGGCGCGCCGGGCACGGCCCTGCGCCCACTGTCGCATTGATTGAATGGACTCTCTAAGTGTTACGGATATCGGCACGATTTCTGTGGCAGCCTGGACAAGATCACAAGGTCTCAATGCGCGTCGACCGTCTGCGAAGGCACGGTGCAGCGCTTCGACGACCACATGCTCCAGTTCGGCGCCGGTAAAGCCATCGGTCCGTTCTGCGACCGCAGGTAGATCCAGTTCGACACCAGATCGCTTTCGAAGTCGCAGTTGAACGTGGAGGATCTCCTCCCGCTCCAGGGCCGTGGGCAGATCCACGAAAAACAGTTCGTCGAAGCGGCCCCTACGAAGCAGTTCCGGCGGAAGGGTTCGGATTTGATTGGCGGTGGCGACGACGAAGACGGGCCGCGGCTTCTCCTGCATCCAGGTGAGGAACGAGCCGAGGACCCGAGCACTGACGCCGGCGTCCAACGCCTCGCCCGTGGCGCCCGCGAAGCCCTTCTCAATCTCATCAATCCAGAGCACACATGGAGACGCGGCCTCGGCAGCCGCGATGACCCGGCGAATTGCCGTCTCGCTGTCGCCTACATACCGCGAGAAGACGCGACCGACGTCGAGGCGCAGGAGCGGCAGGTCCCACTCGCGGGCTACCGAGCGGGCTACCAGGCTCTTGCCGCAGCCCTGGACTCCCAGCAGCAGGATGCCTCGGGGCGCGGGGATCCCAAAGTCGGCAGCCTCCTCGGAGAACGCCTCCTGGCGCGGCCGGAGCCAGTCCTTCAGCGCCGCCAGCCCACCGACGTCCGACAGGCTGGACTGGGTATCGCAAAACTCGATCAACCCACCCTTGCGGATGAGGTGTCTCTTTTCCTGGACCAGAATCGCCGCGGCCCGATCATCCAGCCGGCCGTGGCGCAGCAAGCTTCGGGCCAGGGCCGTCTCGAGTTCCCATTCCGTCAAACCCAGGGCGGCCCGCTCAAGCGCCACCCGTCCTCGGTCGGTGAGACCGCACCCCTCGGGCCCCCGCCGCCGCGCGGCGTTCTCAGCTTGTGCGATAGACGCCCGGATCTCCGAGTTGCCGGGAGGCGGAAAGTCGAGCACGAGGATCTCGCGTTCCAGGTCCTCAGGTGGTCGAAATCGGGAACCGAGAAAGACAATGTGCTTGCCGGACGCCGGTAACCCCTGATGCAGATCTCGCAGCTTTCGCTGGAGAGTTGGGCTGTCGACGTGGTGATGAAAGTCGAGGAAGGCGTAGAGCCCCGGTTCGTCGAGTGAGGCGACCGCATCCAGCGCGGAGCTGGGATCCGGCGCGTCCGGCAGCGGCGGTTCGGAGTCGGCATGATCACCCACCCGCCTCAGTCCGGAGGTGAGGCTCCAGGTGATCAACACACCGTTCCGCCAGGCCGCCGCCGCCGGCACGAGCAGTTGCCGGATCGCGCGTTCCTCTTCGGATGTGACCACAGCGATCAGGGGAATTCGGGCCCGGATGGCCTCGGTGAACTGCTCGGCGGGAGTTACGGGACTCATGAACTCTCCAGGGGGAACAACCAGGCAACGGCCGGAGGTATCGGCGGTACGTAAAAACCGACCGTGACGGTCGCTCGGTCCACAAGTTGTTTGAGGGGCGCCACAGCTAGGAGCCGCTCCGCCTCATCCGCCGCAGCGAGGTCTCCTGCCAGTTCGTGGATGGCCCGGGCGAGTTCACCGCAGGCTCGACCCTTGAGTGGAACCCTGGCGAGAAGGCGGGTGTACGCGCTCCGAGCGTTGTCGGGGAATTCCGAACAGAGTTCCGCCACGGCGCCGCCGATGTAGCAGGCAACGCGACTTTCCACCCAGTCGCCGGCGACGGCTTCCTGCGAAAAGCAGTCTCCCGCCGCAAGGAACGCCAGCGCGGCTGCCGAACATCGGTCCGCCCGGAACTCGAGCTGTGCGGCTCTCCAGAATGCGGCCCCGCTGAGGGTCCGAAGCGCTCCCGGTGCATCCCGCTCGCCAACGGCCGGAAGACCCAGCGCCAGCTCCGCGGAGAGCCGCGAAGCCCGGAGTTCCGGTTCCCCGGGCAGGTCTCGTTCGGCAGCTCGCAGCGCTGCCAACGCCTGCCGGGTGCGGCCCGTACGGCCGAGCGCGCAGCCGAGCAGCCACCGGTCCGCCGGCGCCAGGCCATCGGGATCGGAACTCTCCAGGAAGTCGACACACGCGTCGAACTGTCGCAGATGGAAGAGAGCGCGAGCGTGCGGATGGGCGCCCGTCAGGAAACCCGAAGGAGTTGACGGCGGAGATGCCGAGTCCGCGCGCTCGAGAGCAGGCCGAACGGCGGTGGCAGCAGGCGGCGGTTCGTGGTCCAGCCAGTCCCATCGAGAGGGGGTCACGGAAGGTGATACAAAAAAGGGCCCGGAAGTGAGCCGCCAGCGATGTCATCCCGTTCGGATTGACCGGATCATTGTAGCAGCATGCCCTCCCCGGCCCGCCGTTGCCCACGGATCTCGCCGCACCGGCAGCGGCCCGCGTGTTCCCGCGCGACCAGAAAGACCGTTTCATGAGCACACTCACCCCCCAGTCCATTCCGCAGTTACGAGAAACAGCTCGACTCCTGCGCAAACACATCATCGAGATGACAACGGCAGCCGGCTCCGGTCACCCGAGTAGCTCGATGTCGTGCACTGAAATCGTCACGGCGCTCTATTTCGGTGGCCTGTTGAACCACGATCCCGCCAATCCCGGATGGGAGGAGCGAGATCGATTCGTGATGAGCAAGGGGCATGGGTGTCCCGCGCAGTACGCCGCGATGGCGGGGTCCGGCTACTTCGAGGAGTCGCTGCTGCTGACTCTCCGTAAGCTGGGAAGCCCGCTGGAGGGGCACCCTAACGTTCGAAAGCTCCCCGGAATCGAAGCCAGCACCGGTTCGCTCGGCCAGGGGCTCTCCATCGGCCTCGGAATGGCGCTCGCGGCTCGGCTCGATGGAAAGGGTTGGAAGACGTGGGTGCTGCTCGGTGATGGCGAGATCGATGAGGGCCAGGTGTGGGAAGCCGCTCTTGCGGCAGCCAAGTTTGGGACGAGCAACCTCATTGCCATTGTCGACGCGAACACGGCGCAGCAGACGGGATACACCCGGGATGTGCTGAACACCGAGCCCAAGGCCGAGAAGTGGACGGCGTTCGGCTGGACCACCCAGGAAGTCGACGGGCACGATCTGGATGCGCTGCTGGCGGCGCTCCGGCGGGCCGCTTCCGCCTCCGACGGTCACCCGCAGGCGATCATTGCCCGAACCCTGAAGGGCAAGGGTGTGAGTTTTGTGGAGAAGGAATACGGATACCACGGCAAGCCGCTGACTGCGGATGAGTCTCGACGGGCGCTGGAGGAACTGGGATGGAAATAGGAAAAACGCTGAATCTGCCCGTCGGGAAGGCAACCCGCCTTGCGTTCGGTGAGACGCTGCGTGAACTGGGGGCCGAGGATCCGAACCTCGTGGTGGTGGATGCGGATCTGAATAACTCCACTCGGACCGATCTCTTCCTCAAGGACTTCCCGGATCGATTCTTCAACGTCGGCATTGCCGAGAGCAATATGGTTGGAGTCGCGGCGGGACTGGCATCTGCCGGCAAGAAGCCGTGGATCTCATCGTTCGCAACGTTCATGATGTCGAACGCCTACGATCAATTGCGGATGTCCGTGGCGTTTCCCGGCTGCAATGTCAAGGTCGTGGGGAGCCACTGCGGGATCAGCATCGGCGAAGACGGTCCCTCGCAGATGGGGATCGAGGATCTGGGGCTGGCCTGTTCCCTCCCCGGTTTCGTGGTGGTGGCTCCATGTGACGAGGCGTCCACGCGGTTGGCGACGCGCGCTCTCCACGCCCACGACGGTCCGGGCTACCTCCGGACGGGTCGGCCCAACGCACCGATCATCTACGGTGAGGGGGTGACCTGGGAGTTCGGCAAGGCGACCACGCTCAAAGAGGGAGATGATCTCACCGTAATAGCGAGCGGCCTGATGGTCGGCGCGGCGCTTGAAGCTGCGGCGGTGTTGGCGGCAGACGGGATCTCGGTTCGGGTTCTGGACGTGCACACGTTCAAGCCGTTCGATGAAGCCACGGTCATCCGGGCCGCACAGGAGACGGGCGGGCTGGTTGTGGTGGAAGAGCACCTGGCACAGGGCGGCCTCGGCAGCATCGTCGCCATGACGGTATCGAGACATCATCCCGTTCCGATTCGGTTCGTCAATCTGGGAGATCAGTTCGCCGAGTCCGCCACCCCTGGCGAGCTTCTCGACAAGTACGGCTTGAGTTACCGCGAGGTCGTCGACGCGGCGCGAGAACTGTTGTAACTCCCGATGAGCGATGGCGCCCGCCTCGCTTATGAGCGAGAACGTCGTCGACTCCACCTGGACTCGGCCGGCAGTGCCGCCGAGTCCAGACGGTGGTGTGAGTGGGCCGCGCTCTGCGGCATTCACGTCTTTGTCGCGTACGCGCTCTCGATGCCGGACGTCGACTTGTGGTCTGCCCGCCTGTTGACCGGCGCGCTGGCGCTGGGCTATCTGGCGTTTCTCACGCTGGTGGTTCCCGCCGCGGTTGCCGGCGCCATCTCAAGGGAACGGGCGGACGGATCGCTCTCGGAGGTGCTGCTCACGGGACTGCAGCCTCGAGACCTGGTTCTGGCGAAGTATCTGGCGGCAGCGCGGGCGCCGGGTATTCTGTGGGTCGCCCTGCTCCCAGCCTGCGCTGCGAGTTTCATCGCCTCGCACTATCCGTGGGAGCGCTTTTTTCAAGTGCAGTTGGTGCTTGTCGCCGCAGGAGCACTCGTGCCGGCGGTAACTCTGCTGGCATCGGCTTTTGCGCGGCCGTACGGGGCATTCGTACTGGCCTACGCGCTGGTAATCGTCTGGTTCTGGGTTCCGCTGCTGTTCGGTCCCCACGTGAGAGGCGAGGCGCTGGTCTGGTACGCCACGCCGGTTTTCCCGACGCTGATGCTGCTTTTCGCAAATTCGGAAGTGGGACCCCTCGCGAGACCCCTGGCGCCGGAGTGGGTCTGGTTCATCGTGCTCGCCGCAGGGATGACCCTGGTGAGCCTACGAGTGGCGGCGTGGAAACTGCAGCGGGATCGCGGGGTACCGTGAGTCGCCCGTGCGACCCCGCGAGAGGAACGGGGGGTTAAAGCCCGGAGGCTCCAACCCCCTTGGGTTCGGAACTATCCCTTGGGGGTGGGGATGCTCGGCGACTTGGCAAACTTGGCGGGATCCTTCTCAAACGTCGGCTTGCAGCCGGCGCAGCAGAAGAAGTAGCGCTTGCCTTTGTAGTCGGCAAACTGCTTTTCCTTGGTTGCTTTGGCGATTTCGACCTTGTGCTCGCCCATCACGGCGCAGGCGACTTCCTTGGGGGTCTTCGAGGACGCCTTGCCTTTGTCACCCGCGAACGCGGCGGTGGCGATGAGGGTCGCCAGACCCAGAGCCAGAAGGGTGTGCTTCATGGGGTTTTGCCTTTCTAGAGAGGCGGTAACGTGAGTCATCATCGAGGAAGGCCGTCGCCCAATCCTCCAGTTTGATTTACGCTATTGGCCACAGAGTTGTCAGGGACAAGAAAGCGGATTGAGCAGCGGCTGTGTTGATACGAACCGACCGAGCTCGAGTGCGTTGGGCAGGCTGGGTCCGAGCCGCGTCAACTCTGCTGCTGGGCGCGTATCTTGTCGGCTGCGGCGACCGAGGCGCTACTCCGCCGCTCCCGGGAGTCGGGGGCGGTTGGGTGCGTCGCTGGTGGGTGTGGCATCGCCCCTTCACTGAGGCTGACGCTGCCCGAGCGGGGGATCGACCGTCGATCCAGGTCGCTTCCATCCAACGCCGGGACGGCAGACTCGCTCTGGAAGAACGCCAGCGATGGCGGGCTAAGCCGGAGCACACGTGGGACGCGGTAGTTCGCATCCACTCCAGTTCTCTCTCCGCACTCTGGGATGGAAGTGCCGACGAGCTCATCCGATCTGCGGCGACCGACAATGTTCCGTCGCGGCCGGCCGGGGTCCAGATCGACGCCGACGTTCCGACGGCCCGGCTCGCAGACTACGCGGCGGCTCTCAAGCGGATTCGTTCCCAACTTCCCTCCGGTCTGGAATTGAGCATCACCGGATTGCCGGATTGGGTGTCGTCCCCGCACTATTCGAATCTGTGCCGGTCGGTCGACCTGATGGTGATGCAGTATTATGGAAATCGATTTCCCGAGCCGGGCCAACCGCCGCCCCGCCTCTGGGAGACGGAGTCTGTCGTGCGCCAGCTGCCTCGCGTTGCGCCGCCCGATTGTCGGGTTCTGATCGGCCTTCCGGCTTACGGCCGCTGTGTCGTCCTCGATGACGTGGGCCGGGTGTTGGGGCTGCGACACAACCTGGATCCTCAGGCGCTGCTCGACTCGGGGGATTGGACGGTTCGGTCGAGCGCTCCCCGGGGCGTGCGGGGCTATCGAAGCGGGAACGGAGGCGGCCCTACGGAGGAGTCACTCGTTCTCACGCATGGCGCGGCACGCGCTGGGCCGGGCGGACTGCCTCCAGGATGTGTGCTCTGGTTCCAATGGCCCACGGCCGGCATGCTCAGGGAGGTGGAAGCGGGCCTTCAGAGGTCGAACACCCCCGGCATCCTGGGGGTTTGCTACTTTCGACGGCCGATGCCCGGAGAGGCGATTCGACCTTTTGGAGATCGATGGCCCAATGAGACCAGCGCCTCGCCGCGGTGGCGGGCGCGAGCAAGTCGGGACGGTACGGTGACTGTTACCTACCTTGGAATGGAGACGCCGCCGGTTGAATTCGGCGTTACTGCGACGATCGCGGCGAGCGGCGATCGGGTGGATTCTCTTGGGCCGGACGCCGAGTGGTATCAAGGAGCGGCTCGAACCTCACCCCTCCGGGCGAATCGTCTGGTCGTACGTAGAAGAGTGCTGTTTCCCGGCCAGGAGTGGGAGCTCTGTCGGCTCCTCGACCCGTCGCCGCTGATGCTTGGGTTAGAGGTGGGCGTGCGTCCGGGTTCTCCCGAACGGACCTCGGACCGGGTGGATGTGCGCCGGGATGAATAGACGTCCTCGCTGGTTCGCCTGGGGCTACCTCGCTGTGCTGGCAGCCGCGCCGCTAACCGCGTGTCGCTGGTATGAGCGGCGCTCGGTGCATTTTCACTCAGATCGCCCCGACTTCTTTCGTGCACCGGCTCGGTGGCAGACGCGCGCAGCCCCAAAACGTGCGCTGCTTCCCGGTCTGGATCGTTCGAACCCCGTGGGCGAAGGGGAAACTCGAGACATGGTGCGCTTGATCCGACGCGCCCGAAGGATCGAGCGGTTAGGGCGCTACCGGGAGGCCGCCCTGGCCTGGCAGGATGTCCAATTCGCCGTCCAGCGGGGCTCGATCGAGTCCCCCGCTGAGGATGGGACCAATGCGCTTCCGGGCGTTGGATACGATTGGAGCTTGCCCTCTCTCACCGGCCTTCCGGAACGGATAGAAGCTCTCCGCACGGGCTCACCACCGGCGGTCAAGCGCTACCTCGTGCTGCGAGACCAGGTAAGTGCCGGGGGCGTGAAGGCGGATCTCGCTTTGAAGTCGCTTCGCCGTCGACCCTGGCCCGAGCCGATGGAGCGCCACCGACGCTACCTCATGGCGGCAGCCCACTTCCAGAAGCGAGTGAACCCGTCGGAGTGGGATGCGGTAGTCCAAAGCTATCCGACCTTTGCACCTGCCCTCTACATGGCGGCCCGTTCACGCTACCGCCTCGCCGCCTCAAGGGCCCGGAGAGTGGCAGCGGACTTTGAAGCCGCGGCGCGGGCGTACCGCGCTGCTTCCGTAGCGGCCCGGGGGTCCCTGCGACTCGACGCCATCCGGATGTTGGGGGCGTGCTACTACCGGCTGGGCAAAGATCCTGAAGCTCTGGAGGCCTATCTGGAGTGCCTTGCCTCTGGCGCGCCGGGAGAGCGGGATCTCACGGCCTGGATCTCCGCCCGCTGGGTGGTGGAGAGACTGAGCGCCGCAGATCACCGGGTGTTCCGGAAGCGAATTGAAGGCCGAGGGTCCTTCGTGCCGGCCTATCTGGACCTTCTCCTGGATTACAGACTCCAGTCGGGTGAGAGTCTCACGGAGTTGGGCAGCTTTGCGGTGCAGGTGCTGGAGAGGGAACGACAGGGGACCCGGGACCGCGGCGTGTATGCTCGGTTGGGCGTCATCCTTGAGCGGGCCGGCGAGCCGGAGCGGGCGATCCGCATCCTGGATCGAGTGCTGCCCGGGATGCTGCCCGGGCTCGACCGAGATCGGGGCCAGTGGGCGCGGGCGGCTGCGCTAAAGAGGTTGGGTCGCAATCGCGAGGCCCTGAGTGCGTTTGAGCTC
>SYKE01000115.1 GCA_005798285.1 Actinomycetota bacterium | reverse complement strand
TCACCACGCGGGCCCAGGAACTCGGGTTGGGAGCTTCCTGGGAAGCGGCGGAGCCCCCCCGGACGGGATGACGCCGCGCCCGTCCGCACGCCTCCTCCCCGGCCTCCCAGCACGTCTCCCCCGATCTCCGACAAGATACTTCTTGCCGGCCTAGTAGGTGCGGTCGCCGTCACCACCGCGGCAGCTCTCTGTGCAGTGCGTGCGTTGGGCCAAGACGGCTTTGGGCTTTGCGCTGGTCACACTCCGGATAAGGACGCAGCGCGGGCGATCCTACCCGCAGGTTCGCTCGCGGGCTCGGCGGTGCCGGAGTTAACTGACTGGTTGGCTAGCGCGATCAACCACGTCGCGGGGAAGGGCAAAAAGGACCATCTGACCCTGTGCGAACTCAAGGGCAAACAGATCGATCTCCGTGTCACCACGACAGACCTGAGCACAGGCCGGGCATTGACGATCCCCTTCGATCACAAGCGCTGGATCTTCGACGAGAAGGAGTTCGCCGCACTCTTTCCCCCCAGCGTCGTCGCCGCGCTGCGGCCGCGAGACCCGGCGCTGGTCAAGCCCCTGCCGGCAGGGTACACGTGGCTGACGCTCGATCAGCACCTTCCGGTCGTGTTCCTCGCCCGGCTCAGCCTGAGCTTCCCCGTGTTGTTGAAAGCTACGCCCATGTGGCAAGTCCGCCCGAGCCAGCGACACCGGCTCAACGACGAAGAGGGGCTTAAGGCCCGCCCGCTCACGGAGGAGGACCTGGAACGCCACTGGCTTAGCGACGGGGGCATCTGCAGCAACTTCCCGATCCACTTCTTCGACCGCTGGCTACCCGAGCGCCCCACCTTTGGGATCGGTCTGACTGTTGCAACCGAGAATCCCAAGGCAGCGATGGAGGATGTGCAGTATTGCCAGCAAGTCCAAGACGGCCCGGGTGATGCCCCACCCGGCACGGTCCAGACCGTCGGCTCGGACCCAATTCGACTTCGTCGGGCCAACGAGACGGTGATCCCGGTCGCGCAGAAGGTTTCCGGTCTGGGAGCGTTCCTGTTGTCGATCTTCTCCACCGCCCAGAATCACGCCGACGACACCCAGTCCGAACTGGCTGGGGTCAAAGATCGGATTGTCCAGATTCCGCTTCGTGGTGACGAGGGCGGGCTCAACTTGGACATGCACCCAACGACTCTCACCCGAATCCAAGCGAAAGGTGTCACCGCCGGCCAGGCGCTACTCACCCAGTTCAACTTCGACGAACACCGTTGGGTGCGTTTCGTGGCACTGGTCTATGCACTTCAGCGCGCTGCGGGTGGTCGCAGCGCGGCACTCCCCTCGCTTCAGCAGGTCTACAACGCGATGCTGCAGTCTCAAACGACGCAGAGCTTCGGCTATCCACGTGATCCGAATTGGTGGACCGCGGCGCACCACGAGATCTCGGAACTGATCCGACTGCTGGACCCGGGTACCGGTGACGTGTGCGATCCGCGGCCATCCCAAACGCTTCGTGTCGTGCGTGACGTGGACCAGGCGGGGTAAGCCGCCACCCGGGCCCACTTCAGATCCCGTGTAGGATCGAAACCAGATGCCGAGATGTCGCAAACACACGGAAAACAGCCCACGGTCCAACGGCAAAGCAGAGTGGACCATCAATCAGCCGCTCCTCGGGTGGCTACTCATTGAGGCTCTATGTACGACGCACCTGCAACTCGCCGCATCCGCGTTCTCAGCTTCGATCCCAGCTTGGGGACCCAGATCGAGACGGCCGGCATCAACCAGATCATCTTACATGTACCCTGGGAGGCCACCCTCGAAAAAGGACCGGTAGGGGAGTACGTCGAGGTGGTCGACTGGGATCCTGGCTCGGGGACATTCTATGAGCCCGTGGACCTCAATGACCCAAACCTCCTGGCTCAGGACGGGCTCGTCCCGTCCGAGTTCAACCCAAAGTTCCACCAGCAGATGGTCTACGCAGTAGCCATGACGACTATCGGCCACTTTGAGCGAGCACTGGGGCGCGTAGCTTTCTGGGCAGACCGTCATTTTCGGGTGGGTGACGAGGTTCACGAGCAGTTCGTTCGACGGCTGCGGATCTACCCACACGCTTTACGCGAGCGCAACGCCTACTACAGCCCTACGAAGAAGGCGCTGCTATTCGGCTACTTCCCCGTCACCGCCAGAGACACCCACAATCCACCCGGGACAGTAGTCTTTACCTGCCTCTCTCACGACATTATCGCGCACGAGGTGACCCACGCACTCCTCGATGGCGTGCATCGCCGGTTCAATGAGCCCACCAATCCCGACGTCCACGCTTTCCACGAAGCCTTCGCTGACATCGTCGCGCTCTTCCAGCACTTCTCCTATCCCCAAGTGCTGGAAAGCCAGATCGGTCGAACTCGCGGCAAACTGCAGGCCGAAAGTCTCCTCAGCCAGTTGGCCCAGCAATTCGGTTGGGCGACGGGACGGGGAGCAGCGCTTCGGGACGCCCTCGGAGCGGTGAACCCAAAGACCGAGCGCTGGGAGCCGACTGAACCGGACCCGCAGGCGCTTCTCAAGACACTTGGCGCTCATGCCCGCGGTGCGATCCTCGTCGCCGCCGTGTTCCGCGCTTTCCTGCTGATCTACCGTGCTCGCACCGCCGATCTCTTCAGGATCGCCACTGGGGGTACCGGCGCCCTTCCGGATGGGGACATCCATCCCGATCTAACGAGGCGACTGGCCGCGGAAGCAGCTCGGGCCGCGGATCGGGTCCTCCAGATGTGCATTCGGGGGATCGACTACTGTCCACCGGTGGACATCACCTTCGGAGACTTCCTGCGCGGGGTCGTGACCGCCGATCTCGACCGCGACCCGGATGACCTCGACGGTTATCGGACGGTCTTCATTCAGAGCTTTCGGGAGTGGGGCATCCATCCTCGGGGTGTCAAGAACATCGGCCTGGATGCTCTGGTCTGGCCCAGCGGTGACCAACTCATGCAGGACATGGCGGTCACCGCGACATTGCCGGGGCAGCCGGCCCCGGGGGTCAGTCCCGCGAGTGCCAAGCCCGCAGCGAAGGGACAACTGAAGTTGAACCTCACCCGCTTCGCGGGAAAGTGGGATCTCGAAGGGGATCGGTTCGAGATCTGGCGCCATCTCCGGCCGATCTCCAAGGAGATCTGGAAGTGGCTGCACGTTGACGCCGAGTACCCGGCATTCTACGCCGAGATGTTTGGCCTCGTGATCGGTGAGATGGATCGCGGCAAACCAATTCCCGCTACGGTGTATCGCTCGGGGAACACGGGCAGGCCATCCGTTGAGATCCACTCGGTCAGACCGGCGATCCGGCTCAAAGCCAACGGTGCCCTGCGAAAGGATCTCGTCGTTGAGATCACCCAGCGGCGACGAGGCTACTTCAATCTCAAAGAGCAGGAGGAGCAGGATCGCGGTCCCTTACTGGGCGACGAAACCGGCGACTTCACTTATCGGGCTGGCTGCACGTTACTGATCGACTCGGCCACGCAGGAAGTGAGGCGGGTCATTCGCACCTCAGGCACGATCACAGACGACCAACAGTTGGAGCGAGTCCGCAGATTCAAGTGCGGTGAGTCCGGGGTCAGCGGGAATGCATTCGACTCCGGTCTCGCACTGAGCCTTACGAGAGACGGTGAAGCCCGCGACGAACCGTTCGCCCTACTCCACCAGGAAACGGAGGATCTGTGATGGCACTCCTCAAACCACCGCCGGACGGCGTGGCGATCCGCATGTATCGAGTGGGCCATGGCGATTGCTTCCTGCTCGCGTTTCACAGTGACGCTTCCGGTCGACCCTTCTATGTCCTGATCGATTGCGGTTACAAGCCGGGTTCCACCAAGTTCGTCCATGAGAAGAAGCCCAGCGACATCGTCAAACACATCGCTGACGCAACCAACCGGACGATTGATCTCTTCATCGTGACTCACGAGCACCAGGACCATGTGAACGGGATCAGTCCGCACTTCCACGACTTCACCATCAAGCGAGCGTGGTTTGCCTGGACCGAAGATCCTACCGACGACTTGGCTAACGACTTGCGGCGTCGGCATCGGGATCAACTCGTCGGCCTGCTTGGGGCTCGGAACGCGTTAGCGCTGGCTGCCGCGGACCCCGACAACGACCCAACGGTCCAGAGGTTAAACGGGCTACTGGGCTTGGAGTGGGGCGGCGAGGATGAGAATCCGAGTGCTGTGCTCGCCGCTGCCGGAGATCCCCAGAAATCAGTCAACAAGCGCTCGATGAAGCTTGTGAAGGACAAGGCCTCCGAGCACGGCCCGAACCGCGTGCGCTTCCTCCGCCCCGGGATCGGACCCGAGGTGATTCCAGGTACAAATGGGGTCCGCTTCTATGTCCTGGGGCCACCCCGCGATGAGAAACTGATCGAGGACGAGGATCCCGTGGGGGCCGAGGCGTTCCCCTCTACGCACTCCAACCCCTTCAGTTTCAGTGCAGCCGCACAATCCGGGCTCGAGCAAACACCATCTCCATTCGCCCCGAAGTATTGGGCGGTCAAAGAGACATCCGAACACTATGTTGCGTTCTACGGATCACCCGGCACCGGTGTCAACGACTCTGATGGCATCGAGGCTCTCAAAGACGCCGAATGGCGTCGGATCGATGAGGCTTGGCTCCACGCAGCAGAGGGATTAGCTCTGAAGCTCAACACAGGAATCAACAACACAAGTCTCGTCCTGGCATTCGAGCTACCAAAATCGAGGAAGGTGCTACTCTTCGTGGGAGACGCCCAGAGGGGAAACTGGGCATCCTGGGCGAATCAGACCTGGGACGACCAAGGGCACGAAGTAACCGCGAAGGACATTCTCGCCCGAACGGTCCTCTATAAGGTGGGCCACCACGGCAGCCACAACGCTACTCTCGCGGGCAATCCGGAAGATCCGCACCCCAATCTTTCTTGGATGGGAATCGGGCAGTACTCCCACGAGTTCACGGCAATGATCACGGCGGTGAACTCCTGGGCGGAAGGACAGAAACCACCGTGGCACCATCCGTTGAGGTCGATCAAGGATGTCCTACTGCGCAAGGCGCAGGGACGCGTGTTTCAGACTGATGAGGAGATCTCCCGCCAGCCGGAGGGGATGTCCGACTCCGAATGGCAGCGGTTTCAGAAGTCGGCTACCTTCGAGGAGCTCTTCTTCGACTATCAACTCTTCGACAAATGAGTGGCAATGCCACTCAAACGGCTTTCTTTCCAGGTCGTAGCCCCAATGCTGTTGCTCCATAACTGGTCATCGACGCTCCCAAATGAGCCGAGAGCCTATCCCAAAACCCCGGCAGCGCGGAAGGCGATGACCGCGGCGGCGAACTGGAGAGCCGCGAGAAAGTTAGAGACTATACGATGCCAGCGGAGAAAGACGTGACGCCCGTGGTGGAGCCAGTGAGGGGTGCGTTCGACCACCCAGCGGCGTGGCGCTTCTCCGGGTTCCGGGCGTGTGCTTGCGGCGCGGTTCCGCGTAGCGGAGTGTGCGGGGTGAAGCCCTCCTGCACCACGTGGGCTTCCACAGTCGGATAGTCGTAGCCCTTGTCGGCGCACAAATGGACTGGGGCGGCCTCCGTGGGCTGCGGGCGGGGCACGGGGACCGAAGCCAGGGTTTCCTCCAACAACTGGAAATCCGGGTGGTTGGTCCCGGCGAGCGCCAACCCCACCGACACACCCCGCCCATCGGTGAGAACACGCGTTTTACCCGCTCTTGGCGCGATCTGTGGAGTTGGAGCCAGTTTTCTCCGCATTTCAGGGATGCTTGTGCTTTCCGCAACGAGCCATCCACCACCAGCTATTCCCACTCGATCCCCGCGGCGGTATCATAGATCTCCAGGGCGCGGGTCCATAAACGCTGGAACACGCCCGCGGCACTCCATTCTTTGGTCGGGGCGATGGGTCGTACTACCGGAAGGTCCCGGCAGCAGGTGGAGCGCATTCCACTGGGCCCGGTGCGTAACACGTACAAGATCTTGGTCAGCACTTCACGCCGGCACACCCGAGCCGACCCCCGTGCTGCGGCGGGTGCAGGGGAGGGGCGGGAGCAACTCTGTCTGCACCCCTCGCGTCCCCCGGGGCTTCGGCTCGCACCTATCTCGCTGTCTAAATCTTGGGGGGCAGAATACGGCACGCGCCGACCCGATGCCCAACCGGCCGCGCCGTGCCACTGCGCCGACCACGGTGTGCCGCATCGACGCTGGCCGACCGCGATTGCCGCCCGATCGATGGCCCATCACCAATCGCCAGCACGGTGCCCGCCATCTCGCGCACGCCCGGAAGCCTCCACCGCCGAACGACTCAGCAGACAACACCGCTCTGCCTAATCCCTTCCTTGCCGCGCTTTCATCGAAGGGAGAGGGGCACTTGTCAACTTGCCCAACGTTCGGGCAGAGGAAGGCGCGAGGGGAGGCGGAGCCGCAAGGATGGTGTGGAGAGTGGCGAAACAGTACGGGGGGACAGCCGCGGTCCTGCGCGGAAGCTGCGACGACCGACAGACACACCGGTGACTACCAACGGACCTGAGTCCCCGTACACGTTGCTGTGGACCAAGTTGCCGGGGAAGCGGCCCAACACGACACCTGCACCGACCCACCACGGCGATGAGGGCCAGCAGGCCGACGCCCCCCGCACCGCTGCTTGGGCACTCGACCATCCCTTACATCCGACCCGCCGAGCAATGAAGTTCACCTGCTCGGCCGCGGCACGGCGCACCGACAGTGACGCACCGGGACCCCTGCGGAACAGACCGCAGGGACGGGCGGGTTACAGCGCCGGGCAGGCGCGCTGTGCTCGCTGTAATTTGAACCCCCGGAACACCACAACGAGCTCGATGCCGCTGGAGAACAGCAACCGGTGCTCGAACGCCCCATCCGGCAGCGCGGCGACCTCCGCGTAGCCGAGATCGCCGTAGCCCGCCGGCCCGGGCAGGCCGACCTCCGGGTCCGCGGAACTCTCGAACTGCTCCACACCGCTGTAGGTGAGCGTCAGGCGCCCCTCGCCGGTGTCGCTGTCCAGACCCAACGCCAGGGTGGCCTCGGCGATCCGGAGCCGCAGCTCCCGGAGCCGCATGTCGTGCAGGGACACCGACTCCGCAGTCGCGAGGAGATCCGGCGGCAGGTGGCTGCGGATCGCGCCCAGGTGGGCGGCATACTCGGCACACACGTCGCGCGCCGCGCCGGTTTGGGAGCCGACCCACCAGGCCATCGTGAAAAACCGCACGCGTATTCCTCCTCTACTGCCTGACGACTGAGCTCAACTGCCCGAGCGGTCAGGAAGCTATGGGTTGCGGAAAGTCTACCCGCGGCCGGCGCCAGGTGCCGCGTTTGGTTCGGCGCTGCTCGCCAAACACGAGGTCCTCTGGTAACTCGGCAAGCTGCGCATCTTGACCGCTGACCCCGACGAGATTGTCGAAAGGTCCCCGCTCCGGGCAGCGTACCCAACAAGTCCACCCTCCGGGCCGGCGCACACCCCGGCGCCGGCACCGCGATCGGGGTTTCCACCGCCTGGCGTTGGCGCTCCGCCCCGGCCGGGAGCTCCAGGAGCCACTGCCTCGCGCCTGCTCCCCGAACGGGTCGGTGCAGCACCCTCCGGAAGCGGCAGGGAGCATCTCCCTACGCGGTCGGGCGGACTGTCTTCTCCTCCGAGCCGGCGAGACCGCCCTTGTTGCCGGCGCCCTGGGAGAAGGCAGCCGGGCCGATGAGGAGCAGCACGAGGCCGCAGAAGAAGCAGAGGTCCATCAACCTCGATCTGCTGGAGAAGAAACGAGTCATCATGCAACTCCTTGAAGACCGCCTGGATCGGCCAGACGTGGCGGCTAAACGGGGCCTCGCGGGGGGCGCCGCCAGACTCGGCAAGATTCGCCGATTGATAGCCCCGGTGTTGAACGCTGTCTTGCGATTCTACGGGGTCGACTCCGCGCCGGCTGCGGAGCGGGAGGCGACCGTGCAGTGGCAGCTCGAGGCCGCGCGTTTCATCCGGTGCAATGAGGAACCTCCGCCTTTGAACGGTGCGTGTCATGTCGCCGACTCCGGCGAGTGATCCACGAATCACTGGACGGCCAGGAAAAGCCCTTCTGCGCGGACGATGACCGCGTCCCCGGGTGCCGCCAACGGGTACGGGAGGACTCCTGCCAGGGTCACCTTGCCCCGGATCTCCCCGTCGGCCCGCCCGAGGGCGAGCAGAGCGCCTTGCACTCCCACGATAATCTCGCGGTCGTCTGCACTCCAGACGGCGTCTCCCGTCAACGCGCGGGGGCCGGTCGGCAGCAAGGTCTCCCAGAGGACCTCTCCGGTTTCCGGATCGTAGCAGCGGCAGGGGCTTCCGTTCTCGGGGCACAAGTCCTCCATCGCAAACAGGCGGTCTCCCGCGCGGCTGAAGGCGAATTTGGGCGGTTTGCCTGTAGCCAGCGAAGTGCGCTTGCCGCCCTGGGAGACGACGGAATAGCCTCTCGGATCCGCCAGGTAAATGACCGCCCGCGAGCCATCGTCCGTGATCGCCTGGACCCAGGGGGAGGTTGGCATGAGGAGCGTCCGGCCGGAGCCCCGCTCCACCACGCGCCGCTCTTCGTGAGGGCCGGTTACGAAGCAGGCGGCGGACGGCGACCAGAGCAAGGGAACGGTCGCGCTGTCCACCGCCATCACTGCGGACCATTCGTCCGGGGTGGCGGGTATGGGGCCACTCCCCCGGTCGTTCAGCCAGAATGGCCGGTTCTCCAGCGGAAGGTCTTCGCTCTGGCCCCCGTAGAAACCGAAAACGAAAAGGCGGCCCTCCGCCATGGGCAGCGCTGTGGACACCGCCGGCTGAATGATCGGAATGCGCGCTCCCCCCGGGAGCGCCATCTGGAGGTCCGACCAATCCCCCTTCGAGTCCGCCCGGGCGGGGCCGGAGATCGGCAATTTGTGTTCATCGGGCGTGGGCTCGCGGAGGCGGCCCCCCGGTTCCCAGACCAGGTTGCTTCCGTACTCACATCGGATCAGGACGTTCTCCCCGGCGAAAGCGACGGCCAACGGGACGTCCTCCAGGTCGGCCGAAGCGATCCGGGATGCGGCTGGCACATCCCAGAGCTGTAACTCGCAGTTGATATAGCCCCAGGCCGGGGTGAACTCGTGATCTTCGCCGTCGTAACAGCCGAAGGCGAAGGCGGCCCGGGAACCGTCTGCGGAGACGGCCCATCGCTCGGAGGCAAGGGGGAGCGCGCGGGTCGTTCCTTCCTCGTCCACGACGAAGAGCGAGGGGGACAGGTACACACCGCCCCCGCGCGATCCCAGGTCCAGCCAGCGCGGTCTGCCGCCGTTTCGATAAAGGGTGTGCGCGCGGACGCCGTGTGGGGCAGGCTGGTAGTTCAGCCCAGAAGGGACGTTGTCCTGGGGCGCCCCCTGGATCAGGCAGGCAGCCCGGTCCTTCGCGCCAAACGGGGCGGTCGGCCCGTAGACCGTTATCCGGCACGGACGCTCTGGAACGGTCCGGCGCGATTGCGGCATCGTAACGG
This sequence comes from Actinomycetota bacterium, assembly GCA_005798285.1. Classification (GTDB taxonomy): domain Bacteria; phylum Armatimonadota; class SYMT01; order SYMT01; family SYMT01; genus F1-80-MAGs030. The sequence continues at coordinate 3,966 of SYKE01000115.1, read as the reverse complement.
CTCCCTCAGGGGGATAGCAGGTATAATCGATTCATCCTCGACCCAATTGCGTGCGTAAGCCTAAAACTCCTTGGAGGCGCCGGATGGGCCAACCTGTAGAGGGGGATCGGGCGGGTAACCGCCTGGACGTTGACGTTCATCGTCGGATTGCGGACTCCATCCTTCAGCACTGCGGTGATTGGTCACAGTGCAATGACGAAGGGCTGACGCGCCTGGCCGCCCACCTGTACGCACTGCGCCATACGCCCGTCTTTCGCCGCGCGCTCTACGACTTGATCGACGAGCCCTGGATGCGGGCGCGCCGCGAGCGCGGGGATTGGACCGGCGCCGGTTTCCTGGCCGATATCGAACTGGCCTGGCAGGCAGCCTTCACGGACGACGCTTTCGATCCGGTCCTCCTGGTCCGGCTGAAAACAGCCCGGGAAGCGATCCGGGACCAGGCAAGCCGCTGCTCCGACGAGCTCCTACAGGCGATGGTATGGCTGGATCAGACAGAACGGGCGATCGAGCTCGCCCGACTTCGGACCAGCACCTCAAGCCAACTCAAGGGTGTGCTCGCCGTTCATGAGGCGCTGGTCGCCAGGGGGCTGGGGCAACCAACCTTGCTGGAAGAGGCGCGACAACTGACACAGGTTCTCAGCCAGCAAACTCCGGACCCGTTCGACGAGAACGCGCGGGCTTTGCAGAGACTGGCGGGCGCCTTCGCGGCGCTTGACAAAATGGATGCAGCCCATGAAGTGGCCACCTCCATCCAGCCCAGAGGCCTGCGGATCGCGACACTATCTCGGCTGGCAGTCGCCGCGGCTACGAATAGTGACCCGCGCGCGGACGCCCTCTTCCATGAAGCGCAGTCGCTGGCCGGCGAGATCCGAGATACCGGCTTTCAGGAGATGGCGCTGGCCGAGGTGGCCGTCGCGCTGGCAGTGGTGGGACGCCTCGACGACGCGCGGACGACGGCTGCGTCAATCCAGTCCGCGTGGAAGCGGGCAGAGACGCTGGTTCGGATGGCGGCGAGCCTGCCGAACACGGCCGCAGCCCAGGCGGAGCCGCTTTTTGACGAGGCCCGGAACTCCACGGCGGCGCTGCGGGCGGAGCCCGAGCCGGAGTTTTGCCTCGGCCAAATCGCCGCAGCCTTCGCCCGCGCAGGACTCACGGAAGACGCACGCGCGATGGGGGATCGGCTTCCGACAAGTCATCGTGAGGAGCCGCTCCACGAATTGGCCGAAGCCCTGGCCCGCAAGGGACTCTTCGCCGAGGCGAGCGAGGCGGCCGGACGGATCCAGGGCGCCTGGCGGTCCAAGAAGGCCAGGCAGAACCTCGCGGGCGCCCTGACTAGAGCGGGACGCGATACCGCAGCCGAGGAACTCATCGCTGCGATGGACGATCCTCATGACGCGCTGGATGAGATGGCCCTGGCTCTTGCCGCGGGGGGCCGGCATCAGCAAGCCCTGGAAGTGAGTCGGCGGATCGAAGCGGGCCCGGCGCGCGTCCGGGCGCTTGCCGGGCTGGCGATCGCCCTGGCGCCGACCGAACCGGATCGAGCGAGACAGGTGATTGAAGAGGCGGGTGCGGGGTTGCCGCACCGCGCCCTACCGCCGGACGAAGCGCTCATTCGGCTGGTTGCCGCACTGGGAAATGTCCAACAGCCCGAAGCTGCTCGAAGACTGGCAGATACCATTCCGGGCCGCCTCCAGCGAATGGAAGCCATGGGGGCGTTGGCGGCCGCACTGGCGCGCTGGCAGGATCCGGAAGCCGAGCGAGTCCTGGCGGAGGCGAGGCAGGCGGCGGCGGGGATGCGGGACGACGACAGGGTGGAAGCGCTGGGTCGCCTCGCTCTGGGCCTCGCTCGGGAAGGGGCGTTTGCCGAGGCGCGGGCGATCGCGGAGCATTGCGGTCCGGGCGTCCGCATCCAGGTAGCAGGGGCCGAGCACTGTCAGGACTTGCGGGAGGGGAGGGCGCAGGCTGACCCAGATTCGATCCGGGACGCGGCCTGCCTGTGGGAAGCCCAGGCGGATCGAGTCACGGCCGCCGTGTTGGAGAGCGGCGAGCCGCGCCGGTTCTTCGCCGGCCTTCAGTCCCGCAGCGGCTCCCAGACCGGCAACCTGAACGGGACTCTCGAGGAGCTGTTCCGCTGGGCGTCTCTTCTGCGACAGGTGGATCCGGACACGGCACCGGCGATCGTGCGCGAGGCGATCCGCGTGACCGGCTGGTTCCATCCGGACTGGCGGACGATTTACGAGCGCGTGCGACTCTCGGTGTCCTGGTGATTGTGCGGGCGCATCGTGTGATCGGCCTGGCCAATCAGGTGAGGGACTCCGGCTCACCCCTGACTGCGAGGCCGGAACAACCGGGAGTCGATGGATGAGCGTCCGGTCAATTCGGGCGAGTTGCCGGGCCCGACGGCCGATACGCTTTGAACAGGTGCTCCAGCTCTGCGGCAACCGGGATCGGGCCCCATCCTGGCGGGGGCTTGCCGGCCGTCGTGCTTCGCAGACCGGGAACCGACAGAGCCAGGCGCGACCGGGCGTTCAGCATGTAGGCGAGGTTGATCGACGCGAGGGCGGCCCGCCCGATATCCTTCTACATGGTCTACCAAGCCTCCCGGGCTTGTGGGTTGGTTTCACTGACTAGGAGGCCGCCTGAGATTGGCGGAGTGCTGCTCGGTCCTGGAGATGGCCGGCAGACCGAGGACAGGGTCCGCCAGCGGCGTGCGGGGGCGAGGCTCAACGGACGGTGGCGTTGGGCAACCGGGTTCGGCGAGGGTGGCAGGCGCGGAATCCGCGCACTCGTGCGTGGCAAGCTTCGTCCGCCACGCACCACGGTATCATCCCGGGATGAGCGATGTATCGGAAGGCCGGGCGGAACCGGCGCGGTGCGTGCGGGAGGCCATCTGGCGCGCGCACCGCAGCGGCGGGGACGTGGGCGGCCTCGGCTGGAGCCGTGACGGCCTGTACGCGATCGAGATCGACGCCGTCGTCAACCGGCAGGACTTCTGGCTGGAGTTCACCCATGTGCTTCCCGGAAAGCACAGCACACCCCGGCACCCGCGTCGCGATCGGCGTTTCCACCGCCTGGCGTTGGCGCTCTGCCCCGGCCGGGAGCTCCAGGAGCCACTTCCTCGCGTCTGCTCCCCGAACGGGTCGGTGCAGCACCCTCCGGAAGCGGCAGGGAGCATCTCCCTAACCGGTTAGGCTGACTGCACAGTCGCACAGCACCGCGATGCCGGCATGGAGCGGACGACATCCTCGTCTTTGCTCAGGTTGCCCCCTTCCCGCGTGATCCATCGCCCGAACCTGGATACAATAAGGGAGTTGGCTGCGATCCGAACGGAGCAAGCGCTCCTTGTCGGGAGAGAGCAACTGTCTCTCTCCACGGGCCGACAGAACAGTCACCAACAGCCCTCGTAGCTCAGGGGATAGAGCGCCTCCGTCCTAAGGAGGGCGTCAGCGGTTCGAATCCGTTCGAGGGCGTCTGTTTCATCTGCTGTGTCCATATCAGGCACGAAACACAGCAACTATTTCTGTCCCGCCGGCTTCTCTCAAACCCAAAAGAGGCCGAAATAGTGGAAGGTACGGCAGCCACTTTCCGAGTGGAAAGGCGCGACCACCCCGAGTGGCAACCGTCGCTGCGGCCCGGAACTCCCCAGAGCTGGCCCAACTTTCGTGTGGCAGGGAAGTGGAGAGCGGACGGCGGCAACGGTGGTGCGTCCCATAGTGCACACGCTGCTTCCGCGTTTTCAGGTCTTCGCCTCGGCCCACACCGCTCCGCTTCTGCTGCCCGCCTGACCGGTTGCACTCCGCCGTGAACCGGCGTCGCGTCCCCGCCACCTCTGCCTCCACTGCTCTCGTCCCCCGGGACCTCGGCTCTAAGGGAACCGCGCAGAATTAATCCTCCCGTCAGGCGGGGACCACTCCCGGGATGGTCACGAACCACTTCCCCAGTGCCGGGAGACGCTCGATCTGCGTT
>SYKE01000114.1 GCA_005798285.1 Actinomycetota bacterium | reverse complement strand
CTTGAGGCCCGTCATCAGCGGCTGGTTCACCTTGGATCGGTCGACGATCCCCGGCGCCTTGATTTCGATGCGGCGGCGGTGTTCGGAAACGATGGGGCCTTTGCCGTCGATCGGCTCGCCGATCGCATTGACAACCCTTCCCAGCAGCGCGTCGCCGACAGGAACGTCCGCAATGCGTCCGGTCCGCTTGACGGTGTCGCCTTCCTTAACTCCGGTGTCCTCACCGAAGATGACGCAGCCGACGTTGTCGGTCTCCAGGTTGAGGATCATCCCCACGACGCCGCTGGGGAACTCCACGAGTTCGGACGCCATCACATCCTGAAGACCGTAGATGCGGGCGATGCCGTCTCCAACCTCAACAACGGTTCCGACACCGACTTGATCGATGCCGACGTTGAGGCCTTCCAGCTCCCGTGTGAGAACGGAGGTTATTTCTTCCGGGCGAATTGCCATGGCTGGTTTCTTCCTGCCTGATTGAGTGCGCGGCCTCTAGAAGAGCCGTCCGGCGAGCAGCCTCGCCTTTACCTGTGCCAGACGGGTCTTCAGCGTCCCGTCGATAACGGTGTCCCCCATCCGGACGTACAACCCGCCGATGAGGCTGGGGTCGACTTCGACCTGGAGGGTCACATTCATTCCCGTCTTCCGCGACAACACTTCGACGATCTCGGCCTGCTCTTCATCGCTGAGCGGCGCGGCGGCGCGGACGTGGGCCGGGAGTAGATTTCGCCACTCATTCGCCAGCCGAAGGAAATCGTCCGGCACATCCGGCAGGATGGCCTCTCTCCGACGGTCGATGAGCAACTGAATAAACTTGAGAGTGAGCGGGCTGATCTGCCCCGCAAACGCGCCATCGACGATCGCGCGCTTCTTCTCGGTGGAAACGGTGGGTGCACGAAGCGCCCGCAGCAGCGCGGGGACATCGCGCATGGCGCCGGCCACGGCTTCCAGGTCGGCCTGAACGGCATCGACCTGAGACGCGTTGCGGGCAGCCTGGAAAAGCGCCTTGGTGTATCGTCGAACGACTACGAGTTCGGCCATGGGATGTGCGGCTCTCCGACTAGGAGGTTCGGCCTACCTCTTGGATGAAGTCGCGCACGAGATCGCGGTGCGTCGCGGGAGAGAGCTCTCGTTCGAGCACCTTGCCGGCGGCAAGGACCACGAGATCGGCAACCTGCGCACGAATCTCAACCAGCGCTTTCCTGCGCTCGAGGTCGATTTCGGCGAGCGCCCGATTGCGGAGCTCGGTCGACTCGTCGCGCGCCTTGGTGAGGATGAGCGCGGCCTCTTCCTGAGCGTGTTTCACCGCTGTGGTGATGTGCTCCCGGGCTTCCGCTTCGATGCCGGCGAGACGCTGCTCGTATTCGGCACGAGAGGCCTCCATGGCCTTTCGATCCGCCGCAATCTGATCCAGGGTGTCCTGGACTTCCTTACGGCGTCCGTCGATCACCTGGCTCAGAGGCCCAAAGGCCACCTTGCGCAGCCCAAAGGCCAGCAAGATGAACGCGATGGACTGGGTGAGGACAGCGATTAAGTTGATTTCGAGCATTGTCTAGCCCCACGATGGGAGAGCGAAGGCGGCCAGCGCCTCCGCTCTCACAAACCGACCGGGCTCCATTCGCCGGTCAGGCGCCCGGAGCCGGGCTGATTAGTTGGCGCCGCCAGCGGCGCTCATCGACTGGATCGCCTGCATCACGGCGTCCCCGGTGGGGATCTTCACCACGAACAGGATGATGAGCGCCACGAGCAGAGCGTAGATGGCGAGGGACTCGATCAGCGCCAGGGCGATGATCATAACGACCTGGATCTTGCTGGCCGCTTCCGGCTGGCGGGCGATGCCGTCGAGCGCGCTGGCGCCGACGCGACCCTGGGCCAGAGCAGCGCCGAGGCAAGCGATGGGAAGGCCGAAGCCGGCGCCCAGGCCGAGCAATGCCAGGTAGGTTCCAAGAGCGTTCATGGTCAGGTGTTCTCCTTGAGTTAGCGAACTGTCAAAGTGGTTGCGGTCTAGTGGGCGTGGGCGTGGCCATGCCCGTGGCCGTGATCGTGTCCGTGATCGTCATGGTGCTCTTCGTGCCCCTCTTCATGCGACGTCATCAGGACGATGTAGACGCACGTGAGGATGCTGAACACCATCGCCTGCACGAAACTGGTGAACATGGCGAGCAGATACATCGGCGCCTGTGCCGGGAAGAAACCTCCGGTAAACATTCCCGCCAGACCGATGAGGATAAGGATGACGACATCCTCTCCAAAGATATTGCCGAACAAACGAATGGAGAGCGACAGGATCTTTGCCAACTCGCCGATTGCGTGGATCGGGAAGTTCAACGGCCCCAGCCACCAGGGCTCGCCGATGAAGTGTTTGAGGTAGCCCCCAAAACCGTGGGCCTTGATGCCCTCGATCTGCGTGTAAACCACCACCACCAGAGCCATTCCGGCCGTGACGTTGATGTTCGCGGTGGGGCTGTACCAGCCCGGGATCAACCCGGCCAGGTTCATCACCAGAATGTAGATGAACGCCGCGCCGACGAGCGGCACGTATTTCTGGTGATTGTGCGGGATGAGCCCCGCGACAAAATTGTCGAGCGCCGTGTAGATGACCTCGGCGAAGGCTTGCTTCCGGCTTGGAATACGGGTGGGGTTCTTGGAGAGCGACGCCGCTACCAGCAAGATCCCAATCATCGTCATCAGAGAGATGATGAGTGCCTCGGGAAACATCGACTGGAGTTCGTACTTCACTTCGGGGTTGATGAGCGTGATGCTCTGCCCGTCCGCGTCCGTCTGCACCGTCATCACACCGTCGGTCGACTTCGCGCCACCGATGGAGGCGATGGTCGCCTTCACATCGACGGCATCGCCGTGGCTGTGCGGATCCTTGTACTTGAAGGAGACGGTCTTTCCGATCAGCGATTTCGGATCGTCGACACCCTGCACCCCCGAAGCTGAAACGCTCGCGGGTCCGGCGTGGTAAACCACGTTCAGGAGTCCGGTAATCCAGGTCGGAAGGTGGATGCTGATCCCCTCTTCCTTATGACCTCCGCCATGGCCCTCGCCGTGAGCGTCGCCATGCCCTTCGGCATGGCCTCCAGCTTCGGCGCCCCCGCTGCCGGCCGCATGGCCTTCCGCCGCGGGAGCTGCGTGGCCACCTCCTGCCGGGGCTCCGTGCTCAGCGCCCGCCGCCGGGGCGGTTGTGCCCGGAGTCGTCGCCTCGCCGGCTTCTCCGTGAGGAGCCGCGGCCGGAGCCTCGTGACCCGCCGCCGCTCCGGCGGCCGGGGCCGCGGTGGACGGACTGTGCTCCTGCGCGCCAACCGGGTTCAGCCACAGGAGGGCCGCGACGCCGATGAACGCGAGGGATGAAAGGAGGTTCGAAGAGCGACGTTCACCGGCGCTCTTGACACTGTTGCACTGATTCGAAAAGGAAAGCCGCATCTGCAGGCGCTGCCTCGGTCCCAAAATCCGGGGGCCGGTCCGACCAGTTATATCACCGGGTCGCGATAGTGTTGCGGTCCAACGCGGTCATCGCCTGCACGATGATCAGCGTGATCATCACCGCGTGCAGCAACACCACGCCGCCGACCACGGCAAACACGTTGAGATAGCCGTTGTAAGCTCCCCACGAGATACCGAGGAGCCCCCCGAGCAGGGCCGGCAGCTTCAGGGTGGCACCGATGGCGAGCTTCAAACCGGCGTTCGAGCCGCCTCGGAACAGAAGTCGAACGGTCGCTTCAACGGTCCAGGTGCTGAACAGAGCGACGGCGAGACCGGACAGGATTCCGGTGGCGATGGCTTTCTGGTCGTTTGCCAGAAGGATGAGGGCCAGAACAACGCCGACCTGGGTCGAGCGGGTATAAACACGGGCGAAGAAGGTGCGATCCAGCCCCTCGTTCCAGAACTTCAGGGTCGCGAGGGGCGACTGCGCTATCTCCGTATCCATAGTCTTCGATTACTCCTGCCTTGAGCGTTCCTGATCCGCATCGGATTCCCCGGCGATCTTCAGAGCTTGACTCACGGTTTTGAAAAGTTGTCTGAACCCCGCGATGGAGCCCAAGACCGCGCCGATGATGACGGCGATCCCGTTGGTCTTCAACCACCGGTCCGCCAGGAGACCCAGGCCCGCTCCGATTGCAACGGACAAACCCAACGTCAAACCGACCGTGCCGAGCAACGCGACGGGACCCCACTTCTCCAGTGTTTCAGCCCTTCGCTTCGGCTCCAGCTTCATCTCCCTAACCGAAACTCTTCGTGCAGAGCCCGCACCGCGCGCGGGCCGTCCTCGCGGCTCACCAGACACGACACCGAGCATTCGGAGTCGGCCATCTGCATCACCGGGATGTCTCGCGACGAGAGCGCTTCGGCAATCTTCAACAGGAACCCAGGCGCTTCCCACATGTTCAGCGCGACGAGTGAAACCATTTCGCAGTCTTCCACCACGCGAAACTTCAACCCGAGGCTCTCGAGGATCGCCGCTGTCCGTGCGCGAGCCCCTTGCTCCACCAGAAAACTGCTGGTGCTGGGGCCGAGCGAGTTCAGGTAGAAATTGATCTCGGCGTCGCCGACCGTGCGATAGATTTCGTTCTCGATCGACAATCGGTTTGTTCCGCCAAGCCCCGTCACGGTGAAGTAGGCCAGTTTCGAGACGGTTGCAACACCCGTCACCCCGGTCTGTGGAGACTTGATTGCTTCAAGGGGAGCGATGCGCGTCCCGCGCTTGCGCTCGAAGCTCGTCTTCACCCACAGCGGAATCTGATAGCGCATGGCGATCTCCACGGCGCGTGGGTGGATCACCTTCGCGCCCTGATGGGCCATGTTGCAAACCTCTTCATATGTGACCACGTCCAGCGTCCGCGCGGACGGATCCACCTCGGGGTCGGCGGTCATCACCCCATCCACATGCGTATAGATCTCAACCCGCTCCGCCCCAAGCGCGGCCCCCAAAGCGCTTGCCGTCGTGTCGCTGCCGCCGCGGCCCAGGGTAGTGATGGCCCCGCTCTCCTCCACGCCCTGGAAGCCGGCTACCACGACCACATCGGCCTGCTCACCGTTGCCGGGTTCGCGGTCGAAGAATTTTCGTATCGGCGCCGGGTTGATCTCCAGGATCTGGGCGTCGCCGTAGTTGCAGTCGGTGAGAATCCCCGCCTGTCCGCCGGTCAGCGCCACGGCGCGGATGCCGCGGGTCTTGAGCGTCTGAGCCATGATCGCGGTGGAGAGAATCTCGCCGCACGCCATCAGCAGATCGCGTTCTCGAGGCGACGCCGGGGTGTCCGGCGATACGGCCGCAAGCTGCGCCAGGAGGGTGTCGGTGGCGTAGGGATCGCCCATGCGTCCGATGGCGGACACGACCACGACGGGACAGTACCCCTCGGCCAGCGCCTCCGCCACGCGCTCGGCGGCGAGCTGCCGCGCCTCGGCGGTTCCCACGGAGCGACCGCCGAATTTCTGAACCAGGAAGGGCCGCTGCGGTTCTGGGACGTTGAACTCCGCCCGAAGCGCCCGCACCGCAATCGTGGCCTGCGCCGAAGGCACCAGGCAAAAGACGATGTCGGGACCGTCGCCCGTCTGCACCATCCGCACGTCGGCGTTCAGAAGCGCTCGGGAGATCTTCGCCATCACGCCCCAGAGACCGCGCATCCCACCCGCCTGAACGGTCACGATGGAAACGGATGGCTCGGAGCTGACCTCAAAGCCGGCTTGCTGAAGCAGCTCGACCGAGGTCTCCAACTCTTCCAGCGCAACCACAAAGCTGAGGCTGCCCTGATGGAGCTTCACCAGGTTGATGCTGATCGAATGCTCGGCGAGCAGCCGATACACCTCGACCTGCTCTCCTGACGGAGGGGTTGAACTTCGGAAGTGCACCACGAGATAGGCGTAGTCGCCCCTGGCGGTGACGGCGGTTACTCCGCGCGGCTTCTCAAACCCAACCCGATTTTGTGCGGGAAGTTCCATGAGTGTGGGGGGTTCGCGGCCCCTGCGACCGACGCTCCCGCGCGAAAGATGCTTCGCCTGGGCGGGGCTTCGGTCGGCGGTAGTATAGCACCTCCCTTTGGGACTACGCACCATTTTTCACAAGCGCCGCCGACTCTGCATTTTCCCTGCAAAAGCGCCGGCGCGATCCCTTACGCGAGGCTTTTTTCAGGGTCGACCAGGACGTGTCTCCGGCGTCCGCCCGGGGACGGGGAGGCGAAATCCCCACCGAGGACGCCGTCTGTCACGAGGTTCTCAGTGATATTCCTGAAAGCGAACGCAAATCTGCAACTTCGCAGCAAAATCCGGCCGGATCGACGTGTCAGATCACGACGGAACAACGGAGAATCCTGGTGACGTGCATGCGAATGGCGTTCAAGCGCTCTCCGCGCGGTTCGGCAGGGCAATTCCGAGCGCCGAAGGCAGCAGGCTTATGATCAACACCTCGAAGGTAACGCGACGCCGGATTCTGGGCGGAGCCGTAGCGGCGGCCGCGTTTCCCGAGGTGATTCCGAGCGGGGTTCTTGCGGCGCCCGGTCGGCCTGGAGCCAATGACCGTGTCGTAACCGCCTGCATCGGGCTGGGCGGGATGGGCCGCACGCATATCGACGCGAACACAGCCGCTCTCTGCGATGTGGATGCTCGACGGCTGGGCGAGGCTGCTTCCCTCGTGCCCGGATCCACCTGCCTCACCACCGACTTTCGCCGTGTGCTGGACCGCAAGGAGATTGATGCGGTGTTCATCGCCGCGCCCGATCACTGGCACGCCCTCATGACGGTGATGGCCTGCGAGGCGGGGAAGGACGTTTACTGCGAGAAACCTGCCTGCCGCACGGTGCGAGAGGGCCGAACCATGATCGACACCGCCCGCCGAACCGGGCGCGTGGTTCAGGTCGGTTCGCAGGGGCGCTCCCACCCGGCGGCGGAGGCCGCCACTCGGGCCATTCGATCCGGTCTGTTCGGCGAGATCCGCCGAGTTTCCATGTGGCACCCCAATAACTGGACGACCAGCGATCCCGGCCGCTCCGAGGAACCGCCCTCAGAGCTCGATTGGAATATGTGGCTGGGTCCGGCTCGTTGGGTCGACTACTCTCCCGCGCGCGCGCACTTCAATCATCGTTGGTTCACGGATTTCGGAGGCGGCTTCATCCGAGATCGGGGCGCCCACGCCCTGAGCCTGATGAACTGGGCGCTGGAGAACGACGCGTACGACGGCGAAATCGAGGTGGAGGCGACCGGCGCCTCGCAACCCCACGGCTGCTTCGATGTGCCCGTGAGCATGGAGGTGCGGTGGCGCTTCCGGGCGCGAGACCTGACCGTCACCTGGAGCCAGCCCGGCAACCCGCGTATGGCAGGGGAATGGGGCGCCACCTACCACGGGGATCGCGACCAGTTGACCGTCCTCGGTGGGGATGCGGCCTGCTCCACCGAACCGAAGGCCCTCCGGTTGGGGGACCTGCACGCCGGTTCGGCGACCGAGTCGGATACGGTCGACGCCGGCGAGCGCCATCGCCGGAACTTCCTGGAGTGCGTGCGGAGCCGAGAAGTGCCCGTGATGGCGCTGCCGGCCGCGGTGCAGGCGAGCAATCTCTCCAACATCGCCCTCATCGCCTACCGGTTGGGTCGCCCCCTAGTCTATCACGCCGGGCGAGAGCGGTTCGTGGGAGATCCGTGCGCGGATCGATTCCTCGACGAACCCTATCGTTCTCCTTGGGTGCTGTAGGAACGGGAGTACGCCATGAGACACAGCCCACCGCAAAGCGCCGCCCCACTCATCGCATCTCTGGAGTCCATCTCGGGACGCCCTGAGCACCCTCTCGAAGCCCGCCCCCTGAACCGCGCCTTGGCGATCCGAGATGCCTGGAGTCTGGGCGCCGAGGGCGTCAGAGCGCTTCTTGAAATCGTCGCCGACACTGACGGCGTCGCGGACCGTGCGGCCCGTGAAGCTCTGGAACGGATCGTGACTCACGCGGCTCGACCCGGGGCGGAGCACGAGGCCGGGGCGATCTCGACGGCACTGTGGGAAATCGCACGATCCACCATGCGAATCCCGGCGCGTCGATATGCCGTTCATCTGTTGGGAGTCGTCGGAGGCGAGAGCCATTGCCGGCAATTGGGAGCTCTGCTCGAAGTGGAAGAACTCCGAGAGGATGTTCGTTTGGCACTCATCCGAATGCCGGACTCTTCGGCGGACGAAGTACTGCGGGAGGCTCGAAGTCGGGCCGAAGGCAGCTTTCGGACTTCGCTGGATCAGGCTCTGCTCCAGCGAAGTCGGGGACGCGCAGTGCGGTAGAACCCGCAGCGACAGCGCGGTCGAGAACTGTCTCCCCAGTTCAAACGTTCCGATACCTGTTTCCCGCGAGCCACCAGCGACCGGGGAACCACGAAGAAACTGAAGGGACCCACCCGATGGCAGCACAGCGCGTCTTGATCGTGGAGGATGATCCGGACACCGAGCAAATGCTCACCCTGATTCTGCGGTCCGAAGGCTACGATGTCTTGACTGCGGGAAACGGACCCCTGGGTCTGGAAATGCTCCGTAAGATGGGGCCGGATCTGGTGATTCTGGACTGGATGCTTCCCGGAATGGACGGACTCGAAGTCTGCCGGCGGGCACGCGAGTTCAGCACCGTTCCGGTGATCATGCTCACCGCCAAAACCGCCGCCAGCGACCGAGTCGCCGGACTGGATACCGGAGCGGACGACTATCTTGCCAAGCCGTTCGAGCCCGAGGAGTTGCTCGCCCGAATTCGGGCCCAACTGCGCCGCGCCGGGATGGGGGGAGATGGGCTGCAGCGAGACAAGCCGGTTCAAGTCGGTGATCTGCGGCTTGAGCCCGCGAGCCATGAGGTCTGGTTGTACGGCAATCAGGTGACGCTCACGCGACTGGAGTTCAATCTGCTCTACTGCCTGGCCCAGCGGGCCGGGAAGGTGCTCACCCGGGAAGATATCCTGCGCCTGGTGTGGGGTGAGAACGAGGCCATCGATCTCCGTGGAATCGACGCCCACATTCGACGCCTCCGGGCGAAGGTGGAAGACGACGCCGACGAGCCTCAGCGGATCCTCACCGTACATGGGGTCGGCTACAAGATGGCCACCAACTAGCGAATCGGGCGCCCAATCGCGCCCCCGAACCCCCCCGAAGCGGGGGAGGCACTTCCTCGCTTCGGAGTTCGCGGGTTTGCAACAATCTATCCCACGGGAGACAACGCTAGCATCTGGAACGTTGGGCTAATATCGTCTTGAAGGAGATCGGGAATGATCCTCTTCTTCCAGCGAGAAAGCGTGGGGCGTTAGAACCCTATGTGGCAGCGTACGTCGTTTCCCAGGGTGTTGCTTGTCGTCGGCAGCTTGCTGTCGGCTGTTCCCACGGCTGCTCAGTTGGCGCCGTTTCGGTTTCGGACCCCGGATACCACCGTATCTGCGGGTGGCGCATTCACCGTGCGTTGGACCGATGTCGGGCCCGAGGATGTCTCGGAATCCCTGACCTCGGTCACGTGGTACTATGCGACGAAACCGGACGGATCTGACCGAAAGCGCGTCAAGACGCTCTTCCGCGAGGACTTCTCTGGTGGGCTCGCAGCCAACTGGCGCGCTCGGGGGCCCTTCGCGATGGATTGGGTGATTCGACAGGATCCCCGGCGTGAGAGATCGTTCCTCATGGGCTCTCGCGACAGTGCTCCCCTGCTCAGCCAGGATCCCATCCAGCGTGACGCCGTGGTTTCGGTGCTTGTGCGCCCCCGCGGTATCGGCGGCAAGTTCATCATCGGCGGACGCGTGCTTTCCGATGGCGGCGGCTACGAAGTGATGTCCGACCGAAACACACTGGCCATCGCGGAATCCGGCCGGGTGCTGTTTCAACGCCGAATGGCGGAACTGAACCCGAATTCCTGGTACTGGGTGGAGATCTCGCTCAGAACCCATAAGAATAAAGATGTGGCGGTGCGCCTCCGGGTCTTCGATGAAGAGCGGAAGCGGATGCTGGGCTGCATGCACACGCTGGAATGCCGCCCGAGCAACCCGAGTCTGTTGAAGTCGGGCGTGCTATCGCTCTGGGGAGCCGCCGACTTTGCTTCGATCTACGTGGATCCGTGGGAAGCACGGTGGGCTGACGATAGTCGGAACGAATTCCGTTGGGACACGTCTCAAGTCCCCGATGGCGATTACTACCTCGTCGCAGAACTCTCCGATGGCAGTGGGCGCATCCAGCTTGAAGTCAGCGACTATCAGGTTCAGGTGCGGAACCGCGAACGCGCCAACAATTAGGCTCCCGGCACTCCGGACCGACTCTCTCAACCGGCCGGACACCGCCTCCGCCCCCCTTCAAGCAGGTCATTCCCGGCGCAAGCCGGGGACCCTGCGCTCCGGAGCAGCCGCATGAAACTCCGCTGGTGGGCCCACGCCTCTCTCTCCTCTCGGCTGACCTTGCTCTTCGGGCTGCTGGTTACGGCTCCGCTTCTCATCAGCGGCATCCTGCTCAGCATTCGCGGTTACAGCAAGATCCAGGAGAGCGGCGAGCGCGTGGCGGAAGTCGGCAAACGGGCCCTGGATAAGGCCGCCGACAGCTTCAACGAACTGGCAACGCAGCGCCTGCAGAATGCCGCCGAAATGCTCGCCAACGCGGGGAAGATCTCGCTCGAGGAATCCACCGCCCAGGTAGCCTACTACAGCCGAACCACCCTTCAGAGCAGCACCGAGATGATGAGCAATCAGGCGCGCCGTGCGCTGGATCGCTCCTCCGAGCAGCTCCTCAAGGTCGCGGGGTCGTCTCTCAACAAGTCTCTCGGAGAGCTTCAGCGGATCAGTCGGGACTCGCTGGAATCGCAGCGAAGCCAGTTCGTGGAGGATGTAACCCGCGAGCTTCAAACATCCTCCGATCCGATCCGTCTGCGTCTCCGTCAGACCATTCTCGAAAGCTGGAAGATCCTCGCCGAGCGTCGCGTAGCGCGCCCTCAAGAGTTCAGCGAAGCCTTTGCATCCGAACTGGTGGTGCGGATGCAGTACCCCATCCGCACCACCGCCATTCAAAGCATCGCCGCCACGGCAGACGACGTCGCCGAGGTGAAACGGGTGCTGCTGAAGCTCTATCGGAGCAGCGGCCCACGCCCGCAGATCGTGCGAGTGGTTTATGTGGGCCAAACCGGCACCGAAGCCGCCCGAGTGCCCGAACCCGAGGAAGCCCTCGGCGAAGAAGACTGGGAAGGTTCCGCCACCCGAAAGCGACTGATGGCGACCCCAGAGCTGGCGGTGGTCGAACCGCTGAGATGGGATGAGCGGAGCAAACGCTGGGTTATTCGCGTGGCGCACAAGGTGGAAGATGCCGGCAACCCTCCGGATCCCACTCTCGATCAGCCCACGGCTCCGAGCCGTTTTCTGGTGGCCGACTACGCCGCGGACGGGCTCGCCGAGCTTTCTCGCCGCGACTCCACCGAGATGGAGGTGCTGCTCATTGATGCCGCAGACGGCAAGGTGATCAGCTCGGTTCGACCCGAGGAACTGAACAACCCCGTCCGCACCATCTGGGAGAAGCTCCCCGCGCCGACCACCGGCTCCGACTTCTCCCGCAAACCCTACTTCTTCACCTACACGCGCGGCGACGGTGTATCCATGCAGGGCGCCGCGCGCTATTGGGGAGAGCAGGGCAACTGCTGGGCAGTGGTCAGCCAGCCGGACTCGCAAGTCTTCTCTGCGGTTGAGGCGCTTCAAGATGGAGTGCGCGAGGCCTGGCAGAAGGCCGTCACCTCGGTCCAGGCGCGCCGAGAGCAGTCCATCAAATCCGACTTTCAGCGGGCCCTCACCGCGCGCGAGCGTCTGGAGAAGGGCGCCACCGACGATATGCGTCAGGAGGCCGCGGATCAACGGATCCGGGTGGCGGCCGAGTTGATCCGCTATCAACACTTCCAGCTTCCGAAACTGGCGCAGGGCCTGGACGACATGGTCGAGAGCCAGAAGTGGTACGCCACCCAGCAGATTCACTTCGCCGCCAGCGACGCGGCCGACAAGCTGATCAGCGACATGGCGCTCACCTCTCGCCTCAATCAGAGCAATCAGAAGAACCGCATCGTCGCCAACTCCAAGGAGGCAGCGGATCGCGTGGCTCGACAGCTTCGCATCTACTCCGCAGGACTGATTCCGCTCTTCCTCGTGATGGCCATGTTCCTGGCCAGCCTCACCACCCGTTCCCTGGTCCGCCCCATCAACAACCTGGTGCAGGGCACGCAGGCGCTGGCCACCGGCGACTACTCGCGCCGCATCCCGGTCCGCGGTCAGGATGAGCTCTCCCATCTCGCCCGTGCCTTCAACCAGATGGCGGAAGCCGTCGAGCGCGCACAGTCGGATCTGCAGCAGAGCAACGACTACCTGGCTGCGGAGAAGGCGAGAATTGAAGCGATCGCCAATGCCAGTCCCGACGGGCTGGTGATGCTGGAGCCTACGGGCCAGGTCGCCTTCGTCAATCCGGCCGCGGCACGGTTCCTCTTGCTGCCCCAGGGAGAGAGCCCGGAGGCGCCGTTTGAGATTGACGCGCTCCCTCCGGGCAGCGCGGAGACCCTGGAAACCTGTCTGAAGCGCGCCGGCGAGAGCACGGTCGACGAGCGATTGGAGATCTCCGGCGCCCAGCGCCTCGTGCTCCAGGTACGCCTGGTGCCGCTTCGCACCGCGAGCGGACGCACCTACGGGCGGCTGCTCCATCTCCACGACATCACCCGCGAGCAGATCATCGACGAGATGAAGAGCGACTTCATCTCGCTGGTTTCCCACGAACTCCGAACGCCGCTCACCTCGATCCTCGGCTTCTCGGCGTACATCCTCGGGGGCAAGATGGGCGTGGTCACCGACCTCCAGCGAACGGCGCTCGAGTCCATCCACCGGCAGTCCAGACGGCTGTCCGCCATCATCTCCGACTTCCTCGACGTCTCTCGCATCGAGAGCGGCAAGATCGAAATGAAGAAAGAGTTGACCGCGGTGACTCCCATCGCGGAACGGGTGCTTCAGGATCTTCGCCCACAAGCGCTCGAAAAGGCGGTAAATATGGAGGTGGTGTTGAGCTCACCCGCCGAGGCCCTCACGGTGATGGGGGATGAGCAGCGCCTCGCGCAGGTGCTGACCAACCTGGTCGGCAATGCGCTCAAGTGTACCGAGCGAGACGGATCCGTCCGCATCTTTCTCGGGTTGGAAGACTCTCAAGTTCGCTGCGAGGTTCGGGATTCCGGCTGCGGGATTCCGGAAGATGAATTGGACCGGGTGTTCGACCGCTTCTACCAGGTGGAAAAGGTCGTCACGAGGAAGTCCGGCGGAACGGGCCTGGGGTTGGCCATCGTGAAGAACATCGTGGAAGCGCACGGCGGACGGATCTGGATCAACAGTCGTCTGGGTGAGGGAACCCAGGTGCACTTCAGCCTTCCGGCGGCGTCTTAGGGACGGTCGGAAGACATCTGCGGGGCGAAACTCACTATGCCGTGCGTACTGGTTGTGGAGGATGAACCGGAGAACCGGTTGTTCATCGGGCTCATGCTCCGGACCGAAGGCTATCAAGTTCTCGAGGCCGAGGACGGTGTCCACGCCTTCGAAGTGCTCTCAAACAACAGGCCGCCGG
>SYKE01000113.1 GCA_005798285.1 Actinomycetota bacterium | reverse complement strand
TGCACACCTTCGACGGCGCCCAGGGTACCGATCTCGCGCTGCTGCTGCGCCGCCTCAAGCACCGCCTGGGAGCTCCGGAGGGGGCCGTCACCCACATCGGCACCTCCGCGACACTCGGAAGCGCCCGCGACACGGGTCCCCTGCGGGAGTATGCGGGCCAGGTGTTCTCCTCGCCCTTCCCGCCTGAGAGCGTGATCACGGAGAACAGACTCCGTGTCGAGGAGTTTCTCGACGCGGGGACCGTCTCGTTTCTGCTGGAAGCGCGGTCCGATCTTGGCGCGCTGCTCGATCCGGCGCGATACGACCGCCCCGCGGCGGCGGTGGCGGCGTGGTTTCCACTGTTCTTCCCCGGTGAGCCTGTGCCCGAGGATGTGAACGAGCCCGCGTGGCGGCAGTTGCTGGGCACGCTGCTGAAGAGGCATAGCTTGATGGTCGCGCTGCTCCGGGCGATGGAGCCGGGAGCGCCGACTCTGGACGAGTTGAAGACGGTGCTCGCGCAGCATGTGGCCGGGCCGATTGTGCCGCAGCTCGGTCGGGTGCTGGATGCGCTGCTGGTGCTTGTTGCGTGGGCGCGTTCGGCGGACGGTTCGGATCTGCCGCTGGTGATGCTCCGTCTGCAAGTGTGGGTCCGGGAGCTGCGCCGCATGGTAGGGCCGGTCACAACCGGCACGCCCCCGGCCGACTTGATGCCTGAGTGCGATCTGCCCGCGGAGCCATCCCGCATCCACCTCCCCCTCATCCAGTGTCAGGACTGCAAGACCACGGGTTGGCTCGGCCGGCTCCCCACGCAGGCAGACAACTGCGTGCACATGAAGCTCGACGAGATCTACAACGGATGGTTCGGCGGCAGCGCAGAGGCGGTTCGCCTCTACCCGTCGATGGATGCGGACAAGGCTCAAGGCAATGGCGTTTCGAACTGGTTGTGCAGCGCCTGCGGCGTTCTGAATCCGCGATCCGGGGAGTGCAGCCGGTGCGGCTCCGGGGACCTGGTAGGGGTGTTCCGAACCACGGGCGCCACCACGGTCAAGCGCGGCAGTCGCACGGCGGTCTTCCATGACCGCACCTGTCCGAACTGCGGATCCGACAGCGCCTTGATGCTGATCGGCTCGCGCAGCACAACGCTCGGCGCCGAAGTGGTGGAGCGCACGTGGGCGAGCCGCTTCAATGATGACAAGAAGCTGATTGCCTTCTCGGACTCGGTGCAAGACGCGGCGCACCGGGCGGGATTCATCTCGGCGCGCACCTACAATCACGCCGTCCGCAAGGCCATCGCCCGCGGGATTGAGCACCTCGTCGAGGGCAGGATGCCCTGGTCGGAGTTCCGCGAGTCCTTTCGAACCCTCTGGCGGCAGCCGGAGAGTCCGCTGGCGATGGACCGAGCCCGGTTCGTGTCCGAGTTCATCGCGCCGAACATGACCTGGCAGCCGGGCTGGGTGAATCTCTATCAGGACGGCGCGACGCTGCCGGCGGACAGCGCCCTCCCCGATCTGGTTGAGAGACGGCTCTCATGGCAGGCATTCGCCGAATTCACCTACGGCGGCAACCGCGGTCGAACGCTGGACTATCTCGGGGTAGCCACGCTGGCTCCCGCCGTCGCCGACATCTTGGTGGCCGCGCGCTCTCTGACCTCTGTTCTCCAGAACAGCTTCGGATTGCGGGTGGGCGAAGCCGCCGTGTTCCAGTGGCTCTGGGGGGTTGTGATCCATCTGCGTCGGCGGGGCGCCGTGAACGAGCCCGTTATGTCCGGCTACGTGGCCGACGGAAGCCTCTTTCATCTCACGCGCGGCGCCGACCGGCGGCTCTGGATGCCGGGACTGGGCCCGTCTTCTCCCCGCCCCATCTTTCCGTCGTTTGAAGGCGGTCGGAAGGGGTTTGAGCCCGTGATCGGAGCGCGCGTCAAGAGCTGGTATCAACACTGGCTGGAGGCGACTCTTGCGCGAGACTCGGCGCTGCTGCCGAGTGACCGAGCATCCCTGTATCTCGCGGCCGTGAAGGAGCTTCAGGCGGTCGGAGTGGCGGTGGTGTGGGGCGTCGGGGGTCGAATCACAGCGGGTCTGAACCCGGAGCGACTCTACCTTCACACCGGGCCGCTGCAGCTTCGCACTCGGGATGGGGCGCGGACCCTGACGGCGCCGGCCGAAGCGGCCACGCATCTGCTCGACATGCCGTGCCTCGAGGAGCCGTCGCGCGCCTACACGGCCATCGAGCGCCCTCCTGCCGCGGATGGCGAGTTCTTCCGCCGCGCCGATCTGCGTCGCGTTATCGCCGCCGAGCACACGGGTCTGCTGGAGGCCGGCGAACGGGGGCGGCTCGAGGGGCGCTTCAAGGCGAAGTCCCCGGAGCCCTGGTATGAGAACCTGCTCTCCGCCACCCCCACCCTGGAGATGGGAGTCGACATCGGCGACCTGTCTTCCGTGCTGCTGTGCTCGGCGCCGCCCACGGTGTCGAGCTTCCTGCAGCGCGTCGGCCGGGCCGGACGCCGCGACGGGAACGCCTGCGCCACCACGATGATCGACGCCGTGAGTCCCCACGACCTCTACTTCTACGAGGATCCGGCTGAGATGCAGTCGGGGGAAGTGCTGCCGCCGGGAGTGTTCTTGAAGGCGCCCGAAGTGCTGCGCCGGCAGTATGTGGCGTTTTGTCTCGATCACTGGGTGAAGCACACCGTCGACCCCGACATCCTTCCCGATCAACTCGGTCCGGTCCTGGATGCGGTCGATCGAGCCGACCCGAAGCGCTTTCCGAACACCTTCATCGAGCACTCCCTGAGGCATCGCCCCGAGCTTTTCGAGACGTTCATCGACCTCCTGGGCGAAAACGCCGACGAGGCGGTGATCGCACGGCTCCGGGCCTTTGTGGAGGGATCCGATGCAGCGGACTCGATGACGGTCCGCATCCTCCGCGAGCTCAGGGAACTCTCCGACGAGCGGGCTGAGTACGAGCGGCGGATCAAGGGCAGCGGCGGGATCGCGGAGCGGTTGAAGAAGCTGGCGAAGCCCCACCTGGACGAGAAGGATACGCAGGAGCGCACCGAGCTTGAAAAGGAGCGGGGAAAGCTGCAGGAGCTGATCGCGGAGATCAAGTCTCGCCCGCTCCTCCAGGCGCTGACGGACGCGGGCCTGATCCCCAACTACGCCTTCCCCGAAAACGGCATTCTGCTGAAGTCGCTCCTCTGGCGGAAAGCGGTCCCCGAAGACCATGTGAAGAGCGACTACGTCACCCTGAAGGCACTGAGCTACGAGCGCCCCGCTTCATCCGCCCTCGGTGAGTTTGCCCCCGAGAGTCGTTTCTACGCGACCCAACGGCGGGTAGAGATCGACCAGATCCACATGGGGCTTTCAAAACTCGAGGAGTGGCGGCTCTGTCCGAAATGCGATCACATGGAGAATCTGGAAGTCTCGCGAGATCCGCATCCGGCGTGCCCCCGGTGCGGCGATGCGATGTGGTCCGACAGCGCGCAGAGGCGGCTCCTCCTTCGGTTTCGGCAGGCCATCGCCAACAGCGACGACACGGAAGTACGGATTGACGACAGCGCCGAGGAGCGCGAGCGCTGCTTCCACCTCCGCCAGCTTCTCGTGGACTTCCCGCCCGAGGAGATTGTGGAGGCCTGGAAGCTGAAGTCCAATCTCATACCGTTCGGCTTCGAGTTCATCGCCTCGGCGTGCTTCCGTGACATCAACTTCGGGGAACTCGGCAAGCCGGGGGCTCGATTTAGCGTGGCGGATCGGGAGGCTCCCCGGCCAGGGTTCAGGGTCTGCGGCAAGTGCGGGAAAGTCCAGCAGCCGCCCAAAGCAGGGGCCCAGGATGACACTGACAGCCGCCAGGATCACGCCATCGACTGCGTGGAGAGGGAGAGCAACGACGAGGACAACCTGCTCCAGTGCCTTTACCTGTATCGGGAGTTCCATTCCGAGGCGCTCCGGATTCTGGTGCCGTTCACCCAGCTCGGGCTGGACGATCGGGTGGTGCAGTCCTTCAGCGCGGCGCTGCAGCTCGGCTTGAAGCGACGCTTCGGCGGTCAGGTGGATCACATCCGGGTGACGTTTCAGGACGTGCCGGATCCCACCGGTGGACCCAAGCGCCGGTTTCTCTTGCTGTACGACTCCGTGCCGGGCGGAACCGGGTACTTGCATCAGCTTCTGGCGCATGACGCTCAGACCTTGAAAGACGCCTTCGCGCTCGCCCTTCGGACGATCGAAGAGTGTCCCTGCCGGGAAAATCCCGAGCGGGACGGCTGCTATCGTTGTGTGTTTCAGTATCGCCTCGGGAGAAGCATGGAGCTCGTTTCACGCCTCACGGCGCTTGCGGTGATGCGGGATCTCGTCGGTTCGCTGGATCAGCTCGAGCGCACCGGAACCATCAGCGCCATCGGTCTCAACCATGCGCTGGACTCCTACCTGGAACAGCGTTTCATCGAGAGCTTCAAGGCGCTGAGCCAGAAGGGGGATCTGCCGACGATCACCGTGATTCAAGAGGTGGTCAACGGGCGCCAGGGCTATCACCTGAAGGTTGGCGACCACACCTACGCCGTCGAGCCACAGGTGGATCTGGGCCACTCGGAGGGTGTGAAGCGCCCATCCCGCCCCGACTTCGTCATTCGGCCCCTGAGCAGCAAGCTGAAGCGCCGGCCGATCGCGGTGTTCTGTGATGGGTGGACGTTCCACAAAGAAAGTCTTCGAGACGACGCTGCCAAGCGAACCGCCATTTTGAACAGCGGCCGCTACTGGGTGTGGTCGGTGGAACTTCACGATGTCGAGGCCGCGATCATCGGCGGCACGGAAGCGGTTCTGTGCAGCGCGTACCAGGCGAAGGTGAACACTTCGAGTCGGCAGCCGCCTCCCGGAAGTCGTCCTCCCGATTGCTCGACCTTTACTCGTAACTCGGTCGCCGAACTGCTTCATTGGCTTGCGAGCCCGGTGGCAGACGACGGGGACACATGGGTGACGAACGCGTGGCGGGCGTCGATGGGCTGGCTGCTCCGATTGGCGTCATCCAGTCGCGGCGAGGTGGAGCGAGTGCGCGGCGAGAACCAGGCGCTCCGCAGCCTGCTCCCGACATGGCTCCCGGACGTGCCGGAGAAGTCCGTGGAGGTAACCCTGAACATGACTACTCTGTTCACGGTTCGCGGCGTCTACCCGTTACAGGTCCACAAGCAGGAAGATCGTACCGTCCGAGTTCCGACGGTGCTGTGGTTCGACGACGCGGCAGAAGCTGATGAGGACGAACGGCGCTCGGAATGGCGCTGGTGGCTCTGGGCGTTCAACTGGTTTCAGACTGTACCCGGCACGGTGCTCGTGACTCGAGTCGGGGTGGATGGCCAGGACTATTCGGGGCTGCTCCCGACTTCGGCTGAGGATGCCGGGTACTCTTCCGGGGCTCCCGCGACACCCGGAGCGGACTGGAGTGAGTCGTTCGACGCGATGCTGACGGCAATGGCACCAGAGGCGCGGCGGCTGGCGACACTGGGGGTCCCGCCGCCGGACGAAGTCGGGTACTCCCTCATCTCAGCCGAGGGGGAGGAACTCTCCATGGCTGAGCTGGCATGGGTGGAGCAGCGACTTGCGGTTCTGACCGAGGACTACGCGCGCGACGCCGCCGTGTGGGAGGCGGCCGGCTGGCGAGTGGTTGTCTCCGAGGGAGCGTGGGCGAGCCGTGTGTTGGCTGAGTTTCCGGACGTGGAGGGGGTGAACCGATGACATCCAGACCCAAGGTAGCGCTTTCTCAAGATTTCCTGGTGAACCTGTCGCGTCTGCCGCCGTCGATCCACTCCAAGGTGTTGAAATGGACGGTGCAGTTCCAGACTCATCCCACCTCACCCGGCATCAATTACGAGAAGATCATGAAGGCGGTCGATCCCTGCCTCAGATCGGTGCGCATCGATCAAGACTACCGCGGCATCGTGTTCAAGCCGGAAAGGGACGACGTCTACGTGCTGCTGCATGTGGGTCGCCACGACGAAGCGTATCAGTGGGCTGCTCGCCGGATGATGAAGGTGCACCCGGTGACGGGAGCCCTGCAGATCCTCGTGGTGGAGGAGTCGAGTGTGCCCGCCGAGGCTGCATCGACCGTTTCCTCACCTCGTCTCCCGGAGGGGGAAGCGACAACTCCTGTGCCTCCGGCCCCCTTACCGCCATTACTGGAGACCGTGACGGACGAAGATCTCGTCTACTTCGGCGTCCCCAGGGAGGTCTTTGGGCGGGTCCGTGCGATTACGGCGCTCCCGGAGCTCGATACGTTCCGTGCTGAACTGGGGGTTGGACCGTTCGAGGCGCTGAGTCTGTTGGCCGTTGGGTTCACGGTGGAGGAAGTCCGGAAGGACCTTGAGACCGGCGCTCGAAAGCCCGTGGATATCTCCGACTTCGCGACTTCGCTCGACAACGCGGAGTCTCGTTCCACGTTCTACGTGGTGGAGAACGAGGCGGAACTGGCGGCGGTGCTGAACTCGCCGCTTTCCCAATGGCGGATCTTCCTGCATCCCAAACAGCGGCGTCTGGCGAACTCGGACGTAAATGGCCCCATGCGCGTGTTGGGTGGGGCGGGTACGGGGAAGACCGTTCTCGCGATGCACCGCGCCAGGTGGCTGGCGGAGAACCGCACCGGCCCCGACCAGCGGGTGCTGTTCACCACCTTCACCCGGAATCTGGCCGGCGACATCGAGGCCAATCTCGAGACGCTCTGCTCTCGCGAGACCATGAAGAAGATCCAGGTGCTCAACCTGGACCGGTGGGTGTGGACTTATCTCGCGGGCAAACGCTACGAGCACCGTATCCTGTACGACCTCAAGGGCGGGGCACGCTCGGAGTGGGACAAGGCGCTCGCGCTCCGCAGCGGCAGCCTCCAGCAGCCGGACAGCTTCTACGAGGAGGAGTGGGAGCAAGTGGTCGCGGCAAACGGGATCACGACGTTGGATGAGTACCGCACGATCCGACGCGTGGGTCGGGGTGGGGTGCTCACGCGCAAACAGCGCGATGAGATCTGGCCGGTCTTCGAGAACTTCCGCCACCTGCTGTCGGTTCGAAAGCTCAAGATGGTGGAGGACGCCTACCGGGACGCCGCCTTGTTGTTGTCGCAGGAGAGCGGGGCCTGCCCCTACTCCGCGATCGTGGTCGACGAAACTCAGGACTTCGGACCCATGGCGCTCAGACTGCTGCGTCAGATGGCGCCGCCGGGAAAGAACGACCTCTTCTTCGTGGGCGATGGACACCAGCGGATCTACAAGCGACACCGCGCGGCGATGAGCAAGTGCGGCATCAACATCGTCGGCCGCTCCCGCAAGCTCTATCTGAACTATCGCACCACCGAAGAGATCCGCGCCCATGCCACGGCGCTGCTCGAGGGGCTATCCATCGACGATCTGGATGAGGGACTCGACTCCAACACGGGGTACACGTCCCTTTCCCACGGCGCGGCCCCGACCACGTTGGAACTCAATAGCCCGGACGAGGCGATGGACCAGGTGGCCAGGGACGCACGCGACCTCCAGGACGCGCCCGGCGACACGCTCTTGTCCCAGTGCATCATTGTTCCCAACCACAAGATCCGAGTCGATCTCGCGAACGTCCTGGCGAGATTGAACGCCCGCGTTCGCCTCATCGACGCGGACACCCGGGACAAGGCGGATTCCGACGCCATTCGGGTTGCAACGATGCATCGAGCCAAAGGACTCGAGTTCGACCGGGTCACGGTGCTGGTCGAGAAACAGGTGCTGGCAGGCCCGGAGTGCGATGAAACGAGCCGCAAGCTCCTCTATGTCGCCCTGACCCGTGCCCGCCGGGAGGCCTGCATCGTAACGTACTGAGCCGCTGGCGCCGCCACCGGCCCGAGGCAGTTCATCCGCGCAGCACGCCAGCACCGCCATCCCCGCAGAAGTCACGGCGGGCGTACTCTCACTTTATAGAGCGGGGATCCATTCGCAGCGACAAAGCGCGTCGCCCCGGCTGAATCGGTTGGGAGCTCCGCACGAAAACTGCTTGCGGTAAATACATCGCTGGATCCTCGGGTCAAGCCCGAGGATGACGATGATCGAGGAGTGGGGCCGGTGGAACCACTGGCTAGATGCGCCACCACACTGCAGCTCGGTGCAGTTCGTCGAGGTCGAGCCATCCACGAAGTCCGTTTCGTTGAATGCGGACCCCACGAGCGCGTGGGCCGGGCCGTCGCGCCGGGCCTGCGGGCCAACGGCCCAGCCTTGTCCCAGCCACGGGCAACGCCCCACGGAGTCGATCACACATTCGGATCCCACACTGGGGGCCACCGAGCCGTGCAGGGACGGTGGCGGTGCGACGGGAACGGCTCCTGCGGCGGGGAGGTGGAGCTGCTCGGGCTTCAGCGAAATGCGGGCCGGGAGTCTGGATCATGGCCGTCCCCGGCCAGGGAGAGATGCGGTGTGTCGCAATATCAGGCCGTTGTTCAACTTTCAGCCACCCGTCACCGAGGACGAGATTGAGGCTGCTGCGCTCCAGTATGTCCGGAAGATCAGCGGTTTTCGGGCGCCTTCGAAGGCGAATGAGGTTGCTTTCAAGCAGGCCATCGCCGAAATCGCGCGGGCGTCGGCGGAGCTGCTGAGCAGTTTGGAGACGACCGCCACTCCTCGGACGCGCGAGGATGAGGCGCTGCGGGCAAGGCAGCGGTCGGCGCGCCGGTTCGAGCGATGACGGTTGCAATTCAGCCGGCCCCATTCGGCTGAAAAGGCTGGGTCCCATCTCCAGCGTGGAAGCCACATGAGTGTGGTGGGTTCCGAGCCGTGCGTTCGGCCGACATGGGAAACGAGGAACGAACGGCCGCGCAGGCTCCCGGCCTGAGTCGCGTCGCGAGCATCACAAGCGTTGAACGGAGGTGGGGGATGATGGGCAAACCGGTGGCCGAGCACGAGTGGCTCGCGCAGTTGGTGGGGGAGTGGGAGTGGGAAGGCGAAGTATCTCCGCAGCCGGGTCAGCCGCCGCACAAGTTGACGGGAGTGGAGCGGGTTCGCTCGTTGAGCGGCATGTGGTTCATCTGCGAGAGCGCGGGGAGTCACGGCGATGAGTGCGGCATCGAGCACGTGGTGACTCTGGGATACGATCCGGATCGGGGCTGCTATGTGGGCACATGGATCGGTTCGATGATGTCTACGCTCTGGGTGTACCAGGGTCAACTCGATGAGACTCGCACCCGACTGCTGCTCTGCTCCGACGGGCCGGACTGCTTCGACGCCGGTAAGATCAGCCACTACCGGGACATCGTAGTGATCATTGATGACGACCACCGCGAACTCCACTCCGAGGTTCAGCGCGAAGACGGGGAGTGGGAGAAGCTTTTGGTCACCCGCTTCCGCCGCACCGGCTGATCGGATCCGGCAGCGTACGGCGGAAGCGTCCGGCGCATCAGTGTGGGGTGGGTCCGCCGTCCCACACGGTCGGGAAGAACTCGCCCTGCAGGGTCTCGCCCGGCTTCACCTTCACGCGATGCTGTACCAGATGGGCGCTCTTCGGCTCGTACCGGGTGTAGCCGGGCATGTAGTGGACCGCAATCGCGGGACGGCCCCGCTCTGAGTTGTTGTTCGGGCTTCCGTGCCAGGTGAGGCAGTGGTGGAACATGACATGGCCGCGCGGTACCGGGCAGGGGACCGGCGCCGTAGAGATGCCCGGAGGCAGAAGCTCCAGGTCCGGCTGAGGTGCGAAGGTCTCGGGATCGGTGCCGATGGTGCCGCCCTTGTGAGGACCCCACTTGTGGCTGCCGGGAACCATCCACATGCAGCCGTTCTCCACATCGGCATCGTCCAGCGCCACCCATGCGGAGACGAGGTCCGCCGGCTGAATGATCGGCCAGTAGGGGTGGTCCTGATGCCAGTTCGTGGGGCCCCCGACTCGTGCCGGCTTGTACTGCACCTGATCGTGCCACACTCTTACCACGGGGTGATCCATGAGTTGAGAGGCCAGGGCGCAGATCTGGGGTTCGTAGAGGTGCTCTCGGAAGAGAGGGTCGGCCTCCCAGATGTTCACGATCTGAATGACCACGCGGTCGGACGTCTCACCGAGCAGATTTCGGACGGCCTCGGGGGCCGAGGCTGCCCGTCCGTCCATCACGGCATGCATTCGGTCCAGCAGTTCCCGACACTGTCGGTCGTCGTAAATGCGCGGCCCGAGTAGGAAACCCTGTTCGTGGAACGCGTCCACCTGTTCTTCGGTAAACATCTTTGCTTCCCGCATTGCCGAACCGGCTACGCTTCTGCGCGGTGGCCGGCTGTGTAGATCTCCGGTCTCAGAATGCCCACGTACGGCAGCTCGCGATAGCGCTGTGCGTAGTCCAGCCCAAATCCCACCACAAACCGGTTGGGAACGGTGAAACCGACGTAGTCCAGGTGGATGGGACGAACCCGAGCATCGGGCTTGTCGAGAAACGTGCAAATCCGAATCTCGGCGGCGTGACGATCCGCCAGGAGATCCCGCAGATAGGCGAGAGTGAGCCCCGTGTCGACGATGTCTTCCACCAGCAGCACTGTTCGGCCTTCGATGGAGTCTTCCAGGTCCTTCACGATTCGCACCACGCCGGTGGACCGTGCGCCGGCCCCATAGCTTCCCACGGAGATCAGGTCCATGGTCACCGGCGCCCGGATGGCCCGCATCAGATCCGCCAGGAACGGCAGGGCTCCCCGGAGCACTCCGACCAGATGGATCGGGTCTCCGGAGAGATCCTCTGAAATCTCCTCGCCCAACTGACGAATCCGGTGCTGGATGACGTCGGCTGGAAGAAGCACCGACTCCAGGTCCGGATGCATCTCGACCGGCGACGTCTCTATTCCCACTCGATGGTCCCGG
>SYKE01000112.1 GCA_005798285.1 Actinomycetota bacterium | reverse complement strand
GATGTCGGGCACGGCGTCAATCGGAAGGTGGGTCGCCGCCACCAGGCCGCCCGCCAGAAGCGCTAGCGCTCCGAGCACCACAAAGATCCGCTGACGAATGGAGAAGAGCAGAATCGCATCAATCACGACGGGCGTACCTCCGGGAGAAGTCCCAGCTTCAAAGCTATTCCTCGGCGGCTGCCGCCTTGAACGCCTGCGCCTTCACCAGGAATGCATTGCCGGTCACCACCCGCTCTCCTGGCGAGAGCCCGTGGAGAATCTCGACCCGATCTCCAGCCGTCCGGCCGGGAATGACCGGTCGGGCTCGGAACTCTCCCTCCGCTCCGGCGGGAACGAAGACCACTCGCTGATCCTCGAAGTCCTGAATTGCGTCGCGGGGCACGACCACCCGAGAGTCGCTCTTGGCGGTGAGGACTTCCCCCCGAACAAACACGGAGGGTCGAAGAAGGCCTTGTGCTCCCCGCACGACACAGCGCACATGGGTCGCCCGGGTGGCCGGATCCACCTCGCTGCCCAGATGCTCGATCGAGCCGGTGAATACGGCGCCCGGAGCCGTGTCGGCGCTCAGCGTCACCTGCTGCCCGAGCCGCAGGCGCGCCAGATCCTGCGGATAGACGCTGAGCTGGACCCAGAGGCTGTTCAGGTCAACCACGGTGAACAGTGCCCGCTCGGGAGTGACCATCTCACCCAGACTCACTGCACGTTCCGTCACGCGACCCGAGATCGGAGCCCGCACCCGAATTCGGTTTCCACCGCCCGGCACACCACCCAGCAGGCGGACCCGCGTCTCTGCGGCCTCGAGTTCGTGCTCCGCTTCCAGTCGCGCCGTCTCCGCCTCCACGAGCTCTTTCGAGGTCAGGTAGGAGCCCTTGAATACCGCTTCCTCGCGCGTCAACGACTCGGTGGAAATCGCCGCCGCCCGGGCCGACGCGACAACCCGTGCCTCGCTCTGGGCCTGTTGGGCGAGCGCGGCTTCGACCCTGGACTCGGCCTGACGGGCCCGCTCCCGGGCGGCGCCGAGGCGGGCCTGGACGGCCTTCACGCGGGATCGAGCCGCGTCCACGCCGGCCTGTCCGCGACTCAGGTTCGCCTGTGCGCTCTCGACCCCCGATCGAGCGTTTTGCAACTCCGCCTGCGCCTGCTCCCAATCCTGACGCGAGATCAGTTCTTCCTTGAGCAACTGGCTGTACCGGTCCACTTTGCTTCGAGCTACCGCTTCGGCGGTCCGCGCCTGCACCAGCGCCGCTCCCAATCCGCTCACGCCGCTCTGGGCCTCCGTCACGGCGCCCACAGCTCCGGCGACCTCGGCATCGGCTGCGGCAATCTCGCTCCTTAATGCCGCCGCTTCGCCGCGGGCCTCCGCCACCTTGCTTCGGGCGGAGTGGACCTCGGCTTTGCCGACCTCGACATCGCCCTGCGTGGCGGACGCCCGACTGCGTGCGTCCTCGAGGCGAGGCCGCCCGAAGGCGCCGAGCTTTGCCAACTGGCGCTGGCGCTCCAGATGTTTCTCCGCAAACGTGAGCTGGTGTTTGCAGTGGTGATACTCGCCCTGGGCCGTGGCGAGTTCGTTGCTGGAGACCTCCGCCAGCACGGCTCCGGCCGACACCGAGTCCCCTAGATTCACCCTCACCGACTCCACTTTGCCGGCGACGGTAGGAGTGATCTTCACGACTCCCGACGGATCCGACTCCACAACCCCGGTTACCTCAAGGCGACTGGAGAGCAACCCGATCGAAGCCGGCTCGATCTTGAGCGAGGCAAGTCGAAGTGTTTCCGGCTCCAGGTGAATGACTCCTTCGGCCGGGCCGGCATGCTTCTCACCGGCGGCCGCCGTGGGAGGCGTCGGCTCGGCGCGGGCCTGAAGTCCGCGGGAAACGAGGAGCACAGCTACTCCGGCCGCCAGACCGGCCACAACCAGCGGCGTGTGTCGGGGAAATCGGGTTCGTGGGGTCATGGGTCTACCTACTTGCCTGAATCTGCGCCGGGAGACGGTGCGGGGGAGACCGAAAGAATGGGCTTGCGCGGCGTTGTATCCGGGATGAGCGAAGCAGAGACGGCGCCCACTGCACGCTCGAACTCAGCCCGAGCGAGTGCGTGCTCGATCAGCGCATCGGCGTACTCCGTCTGCACACCGCGATAGGTCCGCTGCGCTTCCACAACAGCCGCGATGGTTGAGAAGCCAGAACGAAAACCGCTCAGAGTTGCGTCGAGGAGACGCCTGGACTGGTCCAGCACACCCTCTCGATACTGCCGCACCACGGCGTCCGCCGTGCGGAGCCGCGCCATGGCCTGCTCCACTTCCAGACGAACCTGACTTCTGGCAGCGGAGATGCGATCGTCCTGCGCTCGGATTGATTGCTCTGCCTGCTCAATGCGGTAGCGTCGCTGGCCATGATCAAAGAGTGGAAGAGTGATGCTCAAACCGACACCGGCTTCTCTCACGCCGTGAAAGAGGCTGCCGGATCGAAGCTGGGGCGCGAGATCCGGCCGGCCTTGAGCCCGAGCGAGTCGACCCTCGCCCTTGAACACATCCTTCTGAGCTTCTGCGGCCAGAACTTCGGCCCTGGCCCGCACCGCGTGCTCCTGAGCCTGCTGCCGGTCGAGCTTTGTCTCCGGCGCGTCGAGCGGAGAGAGATCGGACACGACTTCCTCCGGACCGCGACCGATGAGTGTATTCAGCGCCGCCGCCGCCGCGGCCACACGTCCATCCGCCCGCTCGAGCTGCTGGCGGGCTCGTGACACCTCCAGCCCGGACTGGATGCGATCGATCCCGGGCCGCGATCCGACCTCCACCTGCCGGCGGGCGATCCGATCCATCTCTTCGGTTGAGGCCAGGATCGACGCGGCAACACTCCGGTACTCTCGGGCCCGCGCCAGCTCCAGGTAGGCGGTGCGCGTCTCAAATACCAGTTGGCGAAGCTCGTGCACTGCGGCGGCCTGAGCGCCCTTGAGCTCACCTCCGGCAATCGCCGCGCGAGCCGATCTCGCTCCGTTCAACTCCAGCGGCTGTACCAGCAGCAGTTCCTCCCCTGTGCCCGCCAGGCTGGTCAGGCCGGGCACGAGCAGCAGTTCGGGATTCGCGAGTGCCCCCGCCGATCTGACTCCGGCGCGGGCAGCGGCAATGGTCCGAGCCGCCGCCGAAAGTCTCCGATTCCGCTGCAGGGCCTGGTCGATGGCGCTGTCCACCGTAAGCGTCTCGGCATGGGCTCCGGAAGCAAACGCGAGGCTCCCCAGCACCACGCCGCAGACGAGGCGGAGCGTCTGTGAAGCAGAACGGGGGGCCAATCGATCCATTCGTGAAAGGCGGATGAACCGCATGGGCATGGCAGGCATCTCCTGACGACCAGAGTCGTTGAGGTCACGATGGAGCGTAACCCACCGCGAATGAGAACTCGATGAGAGCCCTGGCCGATCCATTCGCCACGTCGGGATTCCAGCGGCGCAGAAGCAGGCGTGGTTCGATTCAGACCAGCAGCCGAGTGCTTGGGTTCTGACTCCGCCCACGTCTCATCCAATTCTCATCTGCCGCGCGTTACCCTGAGATCGGATCGCGATGCTCGTCGGTGCGCCCCGGTTGGGGTAGCCTTTGAGGGGAGCCGAACCTGCTCCCGGCAATCAGGAGGTTGTCTTGAAACTGCTGGTGGTGGAAGACGAACGGCCCACCGCGGCGTTTCTCTACCGGGGGCTGACGGAAGAGGGCTTCGCAGTGGACGTCGCCGCAGACGCCTCAGCCGCGGATGCGGCGGTGGCCACCGCGGAGTACGATGCCGTGATTCTCGATGTGATGCTTCCGGGCGGGAGTGGCTTCGAGCTCTGCCGGAACTGGCGCACCCAGGGTCTCGCCGCGCCGATCCTCTTTCTGACCGCGCGAGACGAGATCTCAGATCGCGTGAAGGGGCTCAACCTCGGCGGTGACGATTACCTGGTCAAACCCTTCGCGTTCGATGAGCTTCTGGCGCGTGTGCGAGCCCTCTTGCGCCGCGGCCCGATGGTGGCGATCGGAAGTGAACTGCGCGTGGGAGCCCTGGTGCTGGATCTGCACCGTCGGGTCGCAGCGTTGGCCGGTCAACCGATCGTCTTGAGCCAGCGCGAGTTTCAACTCCTGGAGTACCTCGCCCGCCACGCCGGAAGGGTGGTGTCCCGAACAGCCCTGTGGGAGCACGTTTGGGAGAGCGACGCGGTTCCCGACAGCAATGTCGTGGATGTCTACGTTCGCTACCTGCGCAACAAGCTCGGCCGCGCGCATCCACTCATCCAAACGGTCCGGGGCGCGGGGTACCTGCTGGATCCTACGCCGCAGACGGATGTAAGCCCGGAGGCTCGAACATGAAGGTGGGCGTGCGGACGTTTCGCTCGCGGCTGGCCTCGTCCGCCACGTTGCTCGCGGTGACCATGCTCGCGGCGACCGGCGGCGCGATCTACCTCGGCGCCCGCGAGGCGCTCCATCGCAATCTGGACGGCGCTCTCTTCAGCATTGCCCGCGCCGAGCTGTCGTCGGCTCTCGACGGACACGACGGTCGCGTCCACATTCACGAGGAACAGCCCGCCGCTCTCGGACTTGCGCCCGGTTCGGGCTACGAGAAGTTTGCCGAGATCCGAGATCTCAGCGGCGCCGTTCTCGCCCACACCGAAAACATGCATACCGGCCCAACGCTCACGGCGAACCACTTTTCGCCACTCGGCTCAAACCGGCGAGAGTTTGTCGACCTGCATCGCGGACCGACCCGGTTCCGTGGAATTCGCTACTCTTTCCACGATCGACGCGGTGCGCCCCTGATGGCCGTGGTGGCGGTCCCCACGGCGCCCCTGGAGCGCGCTCTCGCCTCGCTGACTCTGGTGCTGACCGTCGCAGTCTTCTTCGGCGCGGGGATGTCGGCCTGGGCGGCCGGACGGTTGGCGCGTCGACTGACGCGACCCCTGGAGCGCATCGCCGCCACAGCTCGTGAGGTTGGAGCGGGCCGTCTCTCGGAGCGAGTTCCAGAGGTCAGTCCCGATCAGGAATTCCGAGAGGTGTCGGACGTCCTGAACAGCATGCTGGAGCGACTCGAAGGAGCCTTTCGCCGGCAGGAGCAGTTGATTGAGTCGCAGCGGCGTTTCGTCGCGGATGCGTCCCACGAACTCAGGTCCCCGCTCTCCAACCTCCGCGGCACGGTCGAAGTCGCCTTGCGTCGCCCCCGTTCCGCTGAGGACTACCGGGAAACCCTGGAGGCCTCCCGCACCGAGATCGAGCGCCTCTGTCGTCTGGTGAATGACCTCCTGACTCTCTCCCGCAGCGATGCCGGCCCCATGCAGCTCGCAAGGGAGTGGTGCAACCTCGCTGAGATTGCCGAACAGGCTGGCCGGTTTCACGCTCTCCGCGCCTCTGAAAGCGGAGTCCGCCTGGAGCAGGTTGCGCCTCAGCCCATATGGGTGCAGGTCGATGCGGCAAGGATCCGACAGCTGCTGGACAACCTGCTGGACAACGCGCTCCGACACTCGCCTCCCAACACCACGGTCACCTTGATGGTAGCGGACACAGGCGATCATGCCGAAGTGACTGTTGCAGACCAGGGACCCGGTCTTTCCCCGGAACATCTGGGTCGGGTATTCGACCGCTTTTACCGGGTGGATGCAGCGCGAGCTCGAGACGCGGGCGGATTGGGTCTGGGTCTGGCCATCTCCCGCGCCCTGGCGGAAAGTCACGGAGGCACGCTCACAGCTTCCGCGACTCCCGGAGCCGGAGCCGTGTTCACCCTGTCGCTGCCGCTCCCCCCCGAGAAGCCTGGCGATCCGACAAGGCTGGTCCCGCCCGACACTCATACTGAACTCCCTCTCGAAGCGGTGCGGTAGCCTGCAGGTCCTCAGCCAGGGTTGGAAGCCGCCTCCCAAAGGGTGGCGGCTTCCGGATGTTGAGGCCGGCGAAGCCCCAACGTCGACAGATCGAGAGGATCAGTCGGCTTGAATAGTCCAGTTTCGGGGAAGCGTGGAGCCGGCCTTTTGCCATTTGGCATGGCCGTCGGCATACACGGCGCAGAAGCCGGTGTTATGCCGGGAGAAGCTCGCGGCACGTCCGGGGGAGTAGTCGAAGTAGTCCTCTCGCCACATCTCGATGATGTCCGAGTCCATCACCCAGATGGAGCCCGAGGCATCTTCGATCATGGCTTCACTGACGCCGAGCCCCACCTGACCGGATGCGCCCCGGTTTGGATTTCGGAAACCGTGATGAGCGGTTGCTGTCCAGCCCCGAGAGGTGGGGTGCCTGCCATCCCATTGCTCGATGGTGTTGATGCCATAGCTCCACGGCTTGGCATTGGAGCGCCACCGGTTGACGGTCTTGGCACAGGTGGTGGTGAACGACTTTGACTTGCAGAGTGTGAGTTCCCGGTTCTTCATGTAGGGCTGGAGTAGGTCGTCCCACCAGTCCAGATTGGCACAGCCGCCGGGCGCCGTGTAGGCAAACGGCGGGGTGTACATCCCATCGTAGTCCTGCGTGTACATTTGGCCCGCCGTACCAACCTGCTTCAGGTTGGAGACGCAGGTGGCCTGGCGAGCCTTTTCCCGTGCCTGAGCAAACACGGGGAAGAGGATGGACGCAAGAATGGCAATGATCGCGATAACGACGAGCAGCTCGATGAGCGTGAACGCGCGCAGCTTAGGCATGTTGGGCTCCCTTCGCGTCCAGGAGTGTGCGCTTGGCTACGAAGTTCGCAACACTTTCACTAGACTGCTCTCAGTATACTGCGATTTTTACCGGGAGAGTCTAAAAGTCTTAGTCTTTTTTTGTCGAATCTCGGGTCTCACTCGGCATTTCGGAAGACTTCACAAGCGCTTCCAGTCGGCGAGCTGCGGTGGAGTCCGCCGGATTGGCGGTCAGGCGGGCTCGAAGATAGCGAATCTCTCGCCGGACTCCGCTGGCGGCCTCGAACCGTGCCATGAGCCTTCGGCCCTGCTCGGTGCGTCCGGCTCGTCGGTATGCGCCCGCCAGCGCGTAGGCGTAGGACGGGTCGTCGGGGACAAGGGCGAGCGCCTGCTCCAGGAGTGGGATAGCCGGCACGGGACGATTGAGAACCAGGAGGTATTTGCCGTGCTCCGCCAGACCTTCCACGGAGTCGAGCCCAGCCCCGGTATGAGCCCGCCCGAACGCCTGCAGGGCCGTCTCAATCTCGTCGGGTGTCCGGGCCACCATCGATTGAGCCCGAGCTTCCGCCAACCAGGCGCGCCAGTCTGCCGTATTCAGGGCTATGGCGATCCGCGCTGCATCACTGGCGCCCCGGCCATCATCAAGAAAGAGGCGTGCTTCCGCGAGTCCGACCCAATAGCGACCAACCCGGGGATTGAGCTCCGTAGCCCGCGCCATAGCGTCCCGCCACCCACTCGGGATTCCCAGGGCTCCCCGTGCGCGGCCCAACAGGAACCACAACTCCGCGGACTTCGGATGCCGTCGCACGCCGGACTCGGCAGTGCGAAGCGCCGCCCCCATTCGCTGTTGAGCCAGCTCCACTCGAGCCAGTCCGACGACGCTGGCTTCCGAGAGGTCTCCCTGGCTCCGGGCTTGCGCCAGCCGCTGGGCCGCGGACTCGAGATCGCCCGACTCCAGCGCCGCGAGGCCGGCGGCCCGATGGGTTCGAGGCTCGGTGGAGTCCATCCGGATTGCATCTTCCGCCTGAGTCCGGGCCTCCTCGTGGAGCCCCAACTCTCTTAGCTTCTCGGAGAGATAGAAGCGAACCCGTGTGTTTCCAGGTTCGGTTGCGGCGACGCGGCGGAGTTCCTCGACTGTGAGCAACGCGATCTGACGATCTTGCACCGGCCCACTGAACCAGATCGCCTCTCCGATCACGATCAACACGGCGACGCTCGAAAGCGATACCAACAGCCGACGGCGGCGGGTCTCCGGCAAAGAGTCAGTTCGGGGGTTCATGCAGCGTCCGCCACGCGTCGAGCTTCAGAGAATCGTGCCGAGTCACACGGCCACCGGGCCAGCGAACTTCGATGCGAGGTTCCGCAGTCGACGCTCCCAATCCGAATACCAGACGGGGGTCTCCGGATGACAGGTAAGAGCCGGCCGTCTGAACCTCCCTTACCTGCCGGCCCGAGGCTCCCAAGAGCGTGACCCTCGCGCCGAGCGCCATGGTGTTTGGCGCTCGACCCCGAAGCGACACTCCGACCCAGTGCCCGCCTTTCGCCCGATTACGGTAGAGAAGTGGCGGACCGCTCACGTTCCCCACCAACAGATCCTGGGCCCCGTCATTGTCCCAGTCCCCCATCACGAGCGCACGCCCCACCAACTGGGGCCAGCCACCCGGGGCAACCTCTTCGAACCCACACGCCACACCCCGAAAGAGCCGGAAGGGCTGCTCGTAACCGGCCTCCTCGCGAATCGCAGTCGCATTCTCCTGTATGTGCCCGTTTGCAATGGCGAGGTCGAGCCGACCATCCCGATCGAAGTCGAGAAACCGGACTCCGAAGGCAATATCCATCCGTGTGGGGCGTGTGAGGCCCCATCGCCAGGCCTGATCCTCGAACAGTCCGCCGCCGAGGTTTCGATAGAGGCTCTTGTCCTCACCGGTAAAGGTCATCACGCTGAGATCCGGCAGACCATCTCCATCCGCGTCGCCCCAATCGACGCCCATGCCCCCGTGCACGCGACCTTCGCGGTCGTACGCCAGACCGGAGTCGGCGCCTCGCTCGACCCAGCGAGATCCGCGCTTCACAAAGTAGTCGCCCGGGCGCTCATCGTTGGCGATCACGACTTCGGGGCGCCCATCGTTATCGGCGTCCTGAAACGCCACCCCCAGGGCGGCGCCGTGACCGCGAATCCCCCAACGATCCGTAACGTCCCCAAAGCGCTTCCCGCCGACATTCCTCATCACCCGCGGCCGCTGCGGCTCGTAGACCTTCGGAGCGCAAACCGAGGTGACTCCCTCACGGATCGTGGCGCAGCGCTGGGGCGTACCTGCCCCAAAGTCGATGTAGCGGCAAATGACGAGATCCACCCAGCCGTCACCGTCGAGATCCTGAAAACCGGCGCTGCTCCCCCACGAGGGATGCGCTCCCGGGGGCGGCTGCAGTCCCCACGGATCGGTCACCTCCCGAAAGCGTCCGGCCTCATTCAGGTAGAGCGCCTGACAGCCGTATCCAGTCAGAAACAGATCCGGGTCGCCGTTGCCATCGACATCGGCGACGGCGATGCCGCCCCACCATCCGGCTTGCCTGAAGCCGGCATCGACGGGTGCAAACGTCCAGTTTCCAAGATTGCGAAAGAGCTGCACTCGGTCCGGCGCCGTGAGCACGAGATCAAGTCGACCATCGCTGTCGAAGTCGAGCGTGCCCGCCCCGTGACCGATGGTGTCACGGATGGTGGTGGCGTCGCCCCGGGCGCCGATCACCCGGAAACCTCCCAGCCCCGCGCTCTCGGCCACCTCCTCAAATGGCAGATCAGCGTGGACCTCGCTTGGGGGTGAGAGGGCGCCGGGAGACGACGGAGGAGACGCGCAGCCGAGCAGGGCCGCGGCAGCAACGGCCGCGAGGGCGGCCGCCCACCCGCCTCTAGGCGCCGGAGATTCGCTGCCGGCTGAGGACCCGCAGCACAAATCGGGGAAGGCACGCCACTTTGGCATACTTGGTGGGGTCCTGATAGAGCCGGTAGAGCCATTCCAGTCCCGACTGCTGCATCCAGAGCGGCGCCCGGGTCACACGCCCGCTGAAGACATCGAAGCTGCCGCCGACTCCCATGCTTAAAGGGATGCGAAGCTGCGGAAGATGATCCACGATCCACTTTTCCTGGCGGGGCATCCCCATCGCCACCAGCAGCACGTCCGGGCGCTTCTCTGCGATGTCGGCCACCACCGCCGCCACTGCTTCCGGTTCGCGGTGATAGCCGTGTTGGACTCCCACGATGCGGCAGCCGGGGTACTTGCCGCGCATGACGTTTGCCGCGTCCTCGGCGACTCCCGGGGCCGCGCCAAAGAAATAGACGTCAAACTTCTTCGGACCGGATGTGGCGCAGAGTTGCTCGGCGAGATCGACGCCCGATACGCGCTCGGTCAGCGGCTGCCCCAGGTGGCGAGAGGCCCAGAGCAAACCCGTGCCGTCGGGAGTTACCAGCGCGGCGTTGTTGGCGATATCGAGAAACTCAGGATCGCCCGCGGCAATCTCCAGCGCCACCGCGTCGGCGGTGACCACCAGATGCGGTTCGCCGGAGCGAATGAAGCGATGGAGCATCTCGATCGTTTCGACCCGCGTCACGTTGCTGACACGCAGGCCGAGGAGATCGACGGTGGGCGCCTGGGGCGGAGCTCCGCACTCGCTAAGACTCAACGTCGTATCGGGCCTAACCCGCCAACTGCTCCCGGTACCAGGCGATCGTCTTCACCAGGCCCTCGCGAAGCGGGATCTTAGGCTCCCAGCCGAGACGGGTATTGACCTTGGTGATGTCCGGCCGGCGGCGGGCCGGATCATCGGCGAAGAGGAGCGCCCGGTAGTCCAGGGTCGAACTGCTGCCGGAGAGCTCGATCACGAGCCGAGCGAACTCGAGAATCGTGAATTCGCCGGGGTTTCCAAGATTGAACACTTCGCCCTGCAGCCCGTCGCCGAACATCACCGCCTGCAACCCGGCCACAAGATCGGACACATAGGCGAAGCTGCGAGTCTGGGATCCATCGCCGTAGATGGTGAGCGGTTCCCCGCGCAGCGCCTGGGTGATGAAATTCGGCACCACGCGGCCGTCGTCCAGTTGGTTTCGAGGCCCGTAGGTGTTGAAGATGCGGACGATGCGGGCATCCACGCCGTGCTTTCGGATCCACTCCATGACAGCGGCCTCAGCGAAACGCTTCGACTCGTCGTAGCACGACCGCAAACCGATGGGATTCACGTTGCCCCAGTATTCTTCGGTCTGAGGGTGAACCAGAGGGTCTCCGTAGACTTCCGACGTCGAGGTGATGAGGAAGCGTGCCTTCGCCGCCGTGGCGATCTCCAGCATCTTCATCGTGCCCACGGAGTTCACCAGCATCGTCTCGATGGAATAAGTGCGGTAGCCGACGGGGCTGGCAGGGCTCGCCAGGTGGAAAACAGCGCCGAGGTCATCGAGGCCGGGGCCCTCATACGGCTCGGTAACATCGTGTCGCACAAAACGGAAGCGGGGGTGCGACACCAGGTGGGCGATGTTCTTCTCGCTGCCCGTCAGACAGTTATCCAGACAGGTCACCGAGTGTCCGCCCTCAATCAGTGCGTCGCAGAGGTGGGAACCGATGAAACCGGCGCCGCCGGAGATCAGGACGTTCATTGCAATACCTTCGGGAGGCGGCTGCGGCCGCCTGGATTCGGTCTTCCCCGTTTCTCGGGGAGTATATCATGCCCTCTCAGCGGCCTTTGGGAACCGGTTTATCCCATCACCTTCTGAAACGCGTCGGCATAGGACTGTGGGTTTCCGATGTCGAGTCGGGACTGACCCGGATCCATGCGCACCCCCTGAATCCGATGTCCTCGCTCCGAGAGCCAGGTCATGGCCTCGGTCAGCTCAATCTCTCCGGCTGCATTCCGGCGACACTCCCGGCAGGCCTGAAAGATGATGGGAGAAAACACATAGCGTGCGGTGATGGCCAGGTTGGAAGGGGCCTCCTCGCGCTTCGGTTTTTCCACGATGCGTCGAACGGAGAACACTTCCCCCGGCTCGCCGACCGGATCGAAGACGCCGTATCGGGAGATGGCCGGACCATCGATCACCTGTGCCGCGACCGTCGCCGCCGCGCCGTTCTCCAGGTGCGCCTCCACCAGTCGACCCAGGAGCGACCGCTCTCCCCCGTGGATGACCGTGTCGCCCAGGGCCACAGCGAACGGATCGCTCCCCACAAACGCCTCGCCATGAAGCATCGCGTGGGCCAGACCGCCCTGCTCTTCCTGATTGGCGAAGTAAACGTTGCGCGAGGGAATCCCCGTCACCGGATCCCTCGGGCAGGGGGTCTCCTGCGAGACCGGGAAGAGGGCCGTCTTGTTCCGGTTGAGAACCACCAGCAGGGTATCGAGCCCCGCCGCGTCGCACTCCTGCAGCACATACTGCAGCACCACCTGCCCGCCCAGGGGCAGCATCTCCTTGGGCATCAGATGGGTCAACGGTCGGAGCCGGGTTCCCAATCCACCCGCGGGCAAAATCGCTTTTCGAATCCTCATCGCGCTCGCCTCGATCGAACCGCACGCACCACTCCCGGCGATTCGCCCGAACGGTTCTAGCACAGAAGGTTGCCTGCCCTCCGGGAAACAACCGAGAATCGAGAGGCGCATCCTCTCCGACGGACCTCCCGTCGCCTCGTGGCTCCCAGGGAAATCAGCTTGATGTCCACTCCCCATCTCCGCGCATGGTGGTCGTCTCGTCAGGGGCTCTCCGGCGGCCGAAAGTTCGCATCCCCAGCCGATGTTCTCGAGGCGGCCGGATGGGTGAGAACCGTCGGCGGCGCCAACCCCTACCTGGCGCTCCATGCCCGAGGAGGCTTCTCGCGGGAGACCGTCGACGCCGCGCTGGCAGCCGGGGAGATCCACGAGTTGCCCTCGGCACGAGGCTGCACCTACCTCATTCCCCGATCCGAGTATGCGCTGGCCCTCACCGTGAGTCAGGGG
Source organism: Actinomycetota bacterium (assembly GCA_005798285.1). Classification (GTDB taxonomy): domain Bacteria; phylum Armatimonadota; class SYMT01; order SYMT01; family SYMT01; genus F1-80-MAGs030. The sequence continues at coordinate 20,728 of SYKE01000112.1, read as the reverse complement.
TTCGCCGAGTCCGCCGCCATCGCCACCGCGAAGAAGTACCTGGGCGTGACCGACAGCGAGTTGGATACCCTGATGGCCAACGTGGTTGACGCGCTGGGAGCCGGTCCGCTCGATCCTCGGGAGCTGAGAACCGCCCTGGGAGATACCGTCCGAAACCTCGGCGCGGAAGGCAAGAAGCGGGGCCAGACGACGACTCTACCGCTGGCGCTGGGGAGGCTGCAGTCGTTTGGCGAGATTCGACGCATCCCCACGGATGGACGGCTGGATCAGGAGCGCTACCGCTATGCCCGGTGGGACTCGTCACCCCTCTCCAGCGCCCGTCTCGACCGCGACGCAGCGTTCGTCGAGTTGGCCCGGCGGTTTTTCGACTGGATCGGACCCGCCGCTCCGGCGCACTTTCAGTGGTTTAGCGGGTTGGGAGTCGGCGCCACGAAAAAGACTCTCGCGGAACTGGATCTCGTCCCCATCGAACTCGGGTCGCCGCTGTTGATCCACCGATCCGACCTCGCCGCGGTTCAACAGTTCCGGTCCGATGGGGGGCCGGACTACGCGTTCGTTGGCAGCATGGATGGACTGATTCATCTCAGGAGAGACCTGGCGGCCACGATCGATCCTGTGGATCGAGATCGTCCGGTGCTTGGGGATAAAACCATCACCTGCGCGGGGGGCCTCTCCGATCTCCCCAGCCACGGGATTTTCGACCGCGGTCGCCTGGTGGGTCTCTGGGAGTTTGATCCCGACGAGGCCCAGATCGAGTGGCACAGTTTCACCGATCCAGATCCGGCTTTCAACTCGTGCCTGGAAGAGGCTCGCGCTTTCGTGGCCAGAGACCTCGGCGACGCCCGCTCTTTCAGTCTCGACTCTCCCACAGGCCGTCAGCCGCGTCTAAGAGCATTGCGACAACTCTGCACGGAGAATTGAGCTTTCCCCAACCCGCTCCAAATCCCATGCCCCAGAACCGCCGAGACTTCTTGTGCCTCTGTTCCGCCGCTTCGCTCCAGCTCCAGCCGCCTCCCCGGATCGATCCGCTCACTCGCACCGGCTCCGGACGTGCGCGAAACCGACTCAGCGCCGCCACCGCGCTGGCCCTGGAGGAGGCGGAACAAAACCCGTACTGGCTCGACGCACTCGAGCGAATCGACGCCACGCCGCCCCGGCGCCGGTCGGCTGCGGTGCACCGCAGCACGCTGGTCCGCGGGGATACGAGCCGGCCGTGGGTCGCCCTGACCTTTGATGACGGCCCTCACCCGAATTCAACGCGTCAGATTCTCGATGTGCTGCACGACTTCCAGGCTCCCGCGACGTTTTTCGTCGTGGGAGAGATGGCGCACCGATATCCGGAACTGATCCGAGAGCAATCCCGCGGCGGCCACTCCATCGGCAACCACACTTACCACCATGTCAGCCTCTCGAAGATCCCACGGCGCTACATCGCGACCGAGATCAAGGCATGTGGAGAGGTCGTCGCTTCGGTGGTCGGCCGGGCGCCGCGCCTCTTCCGACCGCCGGGCGGCGATTATGACACCGAAGTGGCCGAACTCGCCGTGGGTCTGGGCTATCGAATGGTGCTCTGGACCTCAGACCCGGGGGACTATCGAAGCCCAGGTCCCGCCGTTATCTTGAAGCGGATTGAGGCGGGGCTGAGTCCGGGGGCGGTGATCCTCGTGCACGACGGGATCCAGCAGACCCTGGATGTTCTGCCGGAGCTGATCCTTATGATTCGCCGGCGGGGACTGCAACTGGTGACCATCGACCAGATGCTCGAAGCCCCGCCCGCTCCCTCCGTCAGGGCGCCGGAACCGCTTCCGTCGGGCGTGAGACCACCGCTCGGACGAGAGAGCCTCCGCCTGCAAGCACGTCCGCCTCGGTGAAACTCGCCGTGAGAATCTCGCGATCCGAGCGACGATTGCGATCATAGATGACCGTGATGCGGCCGTCGGGCGCTTCAAAGCCGTCGGGATAGCTCACACCAGTGCGCTCATCCAGCAGCAGCCCGCCCCTCCAACTCTTGCCGTCGTCTTCCGAAACAAAAGCCGTCAGGTGAGAACGCGTCTTGCTGTCGGGTGGACGGTGAGTCACCAGAAGCAGCCGTCCCGACTTGAGGCGCCGGATAAAGAATCGGGCGTTGACGTGCGGGATGCCGGACGGTCGGCCGGGGCTCCAGGTGCGACCCCCATCGGTTGAAACACTCTCTCCGATCCCGTAGGAGGTGCGGATGAGCATCCAGAGCGATCCGTCTCGACGCTGAACAACCATGTGTTCATCAAAAGCGGTCTGAGGCGCGTCTGCTCTGCCGAGGAAGTTCCACGATTTCCCCTGATCCCGCGAGACCTGCACGCCGGAGCCATAGGGCCGGGGGTTCTTCACCCGAAGCGCCTCGGGGATGAGTTCGCTGGGGCGCGTCCGCCAGATAGCCGCCGGAAGGAGCCACTCGCCGCTGGAGAGCACCGTGGGCTTATTCATCATCACGCCGTCGCAGAGCCGGCGCGGGGCAGACCATTTCCCATCCGCACGGTCGGGCTGTTCGTTCACCATCGCCCAGACGCCGGCCCGCCCGTCCCAGATGAGGGTGTCGCCCGCACTGTAGCACTGAGCCCAGAAGAGCCAGAGCTTTCCGCTCGGATCGATCCACAGACACGGATCATACGCCCTCACCGCGCCGGGAGGATCGATGACCAGGCGCGGGCCGGACCACGATTTGCCGCCATCGCCGCTGCTGACCAGCACCACGTAGTTGCCGGGGCCTTCGGTGCCTTCGTCGAGACCCCCTGCGTACCAGACCGCCCATTGACGTCCGCCGGGCGCCCTCTCGATGCCGGGAATCCCCTGAAAGCGGCGGGTCTCGGCCGCGTATCTCGGGCCGGGATTGAAGAGGGGTTCCGGCGCGGTCAAGGCGGGCTCTCGATCCTCGACGTTCGCCGGAAGAGTTGATCCGCAGTTCACGGCAGCCGGCGAATCCGGGAAACAGTGGTCCTTCATCACAGAGCCGGTAAACGGGTGCAGGCGATCGGCGACCCTCCGCACCGTGGGCTCGGCGGGACGCACACCGGGCGCCGCAGGCGCCACGGAAGTCGCAAGACACGTGGACGCCGCCACCAACAGGATGGTTCCAACCCAGATTCTGCCTCTCACGCGCTGCATGGACCGCTAATCTCCCGTTCGAACTCGCGGACCACAGTTCCCCGTTTCAGTCGCCGCACCTGCTGAACGAAGATTTGAAATCCGAACGGGAACCCATTGCCTTGCGCGGCGATTGAGTGCTGTGAACCCGCGGAGATCACCCCCGCGGATGGAGACTGCACGGGATGGAACGCAGAGACTTTTGCCGCGCCGCCCTGGCCTCGAGCCTGGAAGGCGCCCTGCTCAGTGGAGCGCCCGGTGCGCGAGCGCAGGACACCGGCAACTGGCGCCCACCGGAACTCGTCGGCAAGACGTGGTTCAACACCCCCAAGAACGCGCCCCTACCGCTTTCCAGTCGAAAGGGGAAAGTCACGATCGTCCACTTCTGGACCTTCGGCTGAATCAACTGCATCCGGAACCTGCCGAGTTACGGCAGTTGGCAAAAGCTCTTTTCCGAGCAGGGCGTGGAGATCATCGGGGTTCATACTCCGGAAACCGCGGCGGAGCGCGTGACCGCCAATGTCGAGAAGAAGATCGGCGACCTGAAGATCACCTACCCGGTGCTGGTGGATACCGGCGGCGAGAACTGGAAGCGCTGGAACCAGCGGTACTGGCCCACCGTGTGGCTCATCGACCGCAAGGGCATGGCGCGTTATCGATGGCAAGGTGAGCTGGAGTACAAAGGCGCCGGCGGCGAAGCCCGGATGACCGAACTGATCGAGAAACTGCTGCGGGAGAAGCCCTGACCGCAGCGCCGGCCCGGAATTCCGGGCCGGTCCATCCAGGGGCGTGGGAGACGCTGAACGTGTCAATCGAAGTCTCTGCGGCATCGACGCCGCTGCGGTTGGAGAAGAAGCACCCCCTCGCGGTGCGCTGGTGTCACTGGATCAACTTTCCGGTCCTGATGGTAATGATCTGGAGCGGCCTGCTGATCTACTGGGCGAACGACGTCTACCGGATCGGCTGGGGCGAGCACACGCTCTTCAAGTTCTTCCCACAAGCGTTCTACGAACGCCTGAAGCTGGAATTCCGATTGGGAGAGGGCGTGGCCTGGCACTTCAACTTCGCCTACCTGTTCGCGCTTAACGGCATCGCTTACGTGCTCTATATGGCGATCTCCGGCGAATGGCGGCACATCGTGCCCGGCCGCTCAACGCTGCGGGAAGCGCTGCATGTGCTGCTGCATGATCTTCGCATCCGGAGGGACCCTCCCCCGAGACGGCGCTTCAATGGCGCCCAGAAGATCGCGTACACCAGCATCATTCTGATGGGCGCCGGTTCGGTCGTCACCGGACTGGCGATCTACAAGCCGACGCAGTTCGCCTGGCTCTGCACGCTCCTCGGAGGCTATCAAGCGGCTCGACTGGAGCACTTCTGGTTGACGGTCGGCTACTGCGCCTTCTTCGGGGTCCACATCGCCATGGTTGTGAAAAGCGGTTGGAACAACTTCCGCGCCATGATCACCGGGTTTGAGCTAGTTCGAGCATCCGATGCCGCCGAGCACTAGTCCACGATCGGAGGCAGGGACTATGATCGCACCTCGCCATACCCTCTACGAGAGCGAAGGCGTCGAGCAAGACGTCTTCCTGCTGATCGCGGACATCAGCGGTTACACCCGCTTCGTAACCGCCAACCAGACGACGATCATTCACAGCCACCTGATCATCAACGAGTTGCTCGACACGCTGATCACCCGGCTGGAGGCCCCCATACGGGTGGCAAAACTCGAAGGCGACGCCGTTTTTCTCTACGCGCTCCGACAAGACTTCCCGGTGCATGTCGCCGGCGCGCGGGTAGGTCAGAAGATCGTCGAGTTCTTCAGGGTGTTCTCGCAGCGGCTGGATGAACTGGCGCGGGGCCGCATTTGCCAATGCGACGCGTGCGTCAGCATCGAACGGCTGCGGCTCAAGGTACTCGTTCACACCGGCAAAGCTCTGTTCAGCCGGGTGTGTGGTTTCGACGAACTCTTCGGGCTGGACGTCATCCTGATCCACCGCCTGCTGAAGAACTCGGTTCCGGCATCCGAGTACGTGCTCTTCACCGAAGCCGCGAGCCGCGAGATCGAGCTGCCCAACTCTCCGGAGCTCACTGCCGGCTGCGAATGCTATGAGGACCTCGGTGAGGTTCGAACTTCCGTTTACTTCCCCGAGATCGCGGCGATGCCGCTGCCGTCGCCCGACAGAAAAGCGACCAAAATGGCCCTGGAGCGAAACACACTTTCACCGATTCTTTCACAGAGATCTGACGAGGAGTCTGAGGTCTGCGCCCCCGAGACTCCCAACGATGCCGAGCGCGAAGTTCGGAAGATCTCGCGGCGGAGCTTCGCCTGGGCAGGCGCCGCCCTGCTCGGCGGGCTGGCCGGCGGCACGTGGCTCGCGACTCGCCCCACGGAGGACGCCGTGCCCTGGCCCCTCCGCCGTGGGTTGGACGTCTCAGAGCGCCTCTGGCGAGACTCCTTCAACGGCTCCCGACTGGCGACCACTTTTCCCCGGTCCATGGCGGGTGTCCCTCGCGCCAACGGCGAGGAAGGCCTTACGGATGCCCTGAACGCGGCGGACTGGAAGCTTCGGGTGGTAGGGCTGCATGAGTTGCCCGACGGCGCAGAGAGCGAGGAGGACGAACGGGGGCAGGCGCTGTTGCTCGGCATGGATGCCATCCGCGCGCTCCCCTACTTCGAGATGGTGACTGAACTGAAGTGCATCGAAGGCTGGAGCCAGGTGGTGCACTGGGGCGGCGTGCGGCTTGCGGACTTCATTGACCGCTACCGCCCCGCCACCCGCTCCGAGGAGGCTCCCGACCCTCGGAGGCGTCCCGATGATCTCGTGGAGTACGTGGGCCTGGAGACGCCGGACCGCGGCTACTACGTGGGAGTCGACATGAAGAGCGCCCTGCACCCTCAAACCATGCTCTGCTTCGAGATGAACGGCGCACCGCTCCCGGAAGAGCACGGCGCACCGCTGCGTCTGGTCATCCCGGTGAAATACGGCGTGAAGAACCTCAAGCGCATCGGCCGGATCGAGTTCACCAACCGCAGACCCGCTGACTATTGGGCGGAACGTGGCTACGACTACTACCTCGGCCACTGAGCGCGACCCCCCAGCGGCGACGGTCCGCCTCGCGCCTCGATGACACGCCAGTCGGGTACGCCGGAACGCCTCGGGCCCGAGGGATATCTCGACCTCGACGACGGTCACTTCCTCGCGGGCATCTACTCCCTGAAAGGGTGGGGGCAGCGGGAGGCTCTCCCGGGCGACCGTCCGCAGCACGGGAATCCGGTCGCCGCAGCGGATCCTCTCTCTCGGAGCATCGGGTGCGCGCGGGGAGTGGCGGCGCGGAGGCAGGAGGGAGGGTTGTCGGGGGGAAACGCCTTCAGTGAGGTGGGAATCGATGACGATCCGTGGGTGGATTTGTTGTGCGGCGGGGACGGCGCTGGGCCTGGTAGGGCTGCCGGCGGGGAGTGGAGATGCGCGGGCGCAGGGTGGGGCCTGGGTGGCGCAGCCGATCCGTGCCGTAAGGCCGCCGCTCCTGAAACAGTGCCGGCAGCCGGCACACCCGATTGATGCGTTCATCCTCAAGAAGCTGGAAGAGAACGGGCTGGAGCCGGCGCCTCCGGCGGGTCGGGTGGAGTTGGCGCGACGGGTGGCGCTGGACCTCACGGGGCTGCCGCCGACGGAGGATCAGCTTCGGGAGTACCTCGCCTCGCCGGTCGCCGGGGCCTACGAGCGACTGGTGGATCAACTCCTCGCGTCGCCCCGCTATGGGGAGCGGTGGGGGCGGCACTGGCTGGATGTGGTGCGGTTTGCGGAGAGCCAGGGGTTCGAGCGCGACAAGATTCGCGATCATTCGTGGCGCTACCGGGATTACGTCATCGATGCCCTGAACCGTGACCTGCCGTACGATCAGTTCATCCGGGAACAGATTGCCGGCGACGTGCTCCCGAAGGCGGATGCCCGCACCATCTCGGCGACGGGCTTCCTGGTAGCCGGGCCGTTTGATGAGGTCGGCAACGCGCAGTCCTCCAATGTGATGCGGGCCAGGGTTCGCGAGGAGGAGTTGGAAGATGTTGTCTCGGTGGTGGGACAGAGCTTTCTCGGGCTGACGGTCAACTGCGCCCGGTGTCACGACCACAAGTACGATCCGATCCCACAGCGGGATTACTACCGCATTCAGGCGGCGCTGGCCGGCGTGCGCCACGGGGATCGCAATCTTGTGCCCCCCGCGGTGCAGCAGGCGCGGGTCGCGGAGCGAGTGCGATGGGAGCAGCGGGTGCGTGAGGTGGACGCTCGTCTCAGCGCGATACGGGAGCCGGTGCGGCAGCGACTGATCCGTGAGCGGAACCCGGGGGGCCGAACGGCGGCTGGGCCGCAGCCGCTGGTCCGGTGGGGATTCGAGGGCGACGGGAGCGCGCTGGAGGGCGAGCTGAAGCTGGAGGGCGGGGCTCGTATCCGGGGCGGCCGGCTGGAGTTGAATGGACGGGATGCATCCGCCCGCACTGCCGATCTGCCCGCCGCATTGGGCGCACGCACCCTGGAAGCCTGGGTGAACCTGCCGGATCTGGAGCAGCGCGGGGGTGGCGTCCTCGTCGTTGAGGATGCGGCGGGGGTAGTGTTCGACGGCATCGTCTTCGGGGAGCGGCAGCCGCGGGTGTGGATGGCGGGGAGCGATGGGTTTCGCCGTACGGTGAATGTGGGTGGCCCGGCGGAAACCGATGCCGTGGGACTGGTTCATATCGCCGTGACCTATGCCGAGAACGGGCTCGTCACGCTCTACCGAAATGGGCTTCCGTACGGGAACCCCTATCGTTCACCGTCGCCGCTGGTCACCTATCGTCCGGATACGGGGCGCATTCGGCTGGGTCTCAGGCATGGCGCGGCCGGCTCGCCCGGCAGCAACGCCTGGCTTTTGGGCTCCATCGATGAGGCGCGAGTCTACGGTCGCGCCCTCTCCGCGGACGAGGTGCTGAAGCAGTTCCAGGGCGGACCGATCAGCGTTCCCACGGGGGAGATCGACCGCAGCCTCGCTCCGGCGGATCGCGAGCGGGTGGCCCTCCTGGCCCGGGAGCGGGACGCGTTGGTGAATCGCATCGATGGCTTGAATGTGCCGGAACTCGCCTACGCCGCCAATCCCACCCAACCGGGTCCAGTTCACATTCTCAAGCGCGGCGACCCCGAGCAGTCGGGAGAAGGGGTGGCGCCGGGTGGTCTGGCGTGCATTCCCGGGGTGGAGAGCGACTTCAAGCTGGATGAGAAATCGACGGATGCCGAGCGTCGCCTCGCACTGGCGCGGTGGCTCACCGATCCGAAGAATCCAGTCCCGGATCGGGTGATGGTCAACCGCGTCTGGCATTACCACTTCGGCAAGGGGCTGGTCTCCACCCCGAGCGACTTCGGCCTGAATGGGGATCGTCCGTCCCACCCTGAGCTGCTGGACTGGCTGGCGGCACGGTTTGCGTCTGAGGGTCGCAGCCTCAAGCGCCTGCACCGCCTCATCGTCACCTCCGCGACCTACCGGCAGAGCGGCCGAATGTCCGCCCGGGCGGCTCGGCTGGATGCGGACAACCGGCTGCTTTCGTGCAACCCACCCCGACGACTGGATGCGGAGGCCATCCGCGATGTGATGCTCGATGCGTCCGGGCAGCTCAACCTCACCCCCGGTGGTCCGGGTTTTCGGCCGTTCAAGGTGGTGGTGGCCAACACCCACTTCTACACCTATGAGGATCGAACCGAGCCGGAGTACCAGCGCCGAACGGTGTATCGGACGGTCGTGAACAGCGGAGGCGTTCCGCTCCTCGATGCGTTCGACTGTCCCGACCCGAGCGTGAAGACTCCCCGGCGCGGCTCGACCATCACGCCGCTGCAGGCGTTGGTGCTGGCGAACAGTTCGTTCACGCTGCGGCAGTCGCGGCTGCTGGCGGAGCGGTCCGCCCGGGAGGCCGGCACAGAGCCGGGTCGGCAGATCGAACGGGCGTATCGGCTGACTCTTCAGCGGGCGCCGCTGCCCCGTGAGAAGGCTCGATCGGAGGGGTTCGTCGCCGCGAACGGCCTCCCCGCCTTCTGTCGCGCCCTCTTCAACAGCAGCGAGTTTCTCTACCAACCATGATCGCTGCGTCCCACCGCAACGCCTCCCATGGCGCTGGAGTTCGACCATGACTCGATCTCGACCATGCCCCGGACCCGCATCCGGACCGATGACTCGCCGCGAGGCGCTCTGGCGCTCGACCGCCGGGTTGAGTTCCGCCGCGCTCGCCATGCTGCTTTCTGAGGAAGGCGCTCTGGGCGACGTCGACGCGGAGGGCCCCTGGTCGCCGCGTTCGACTCACTTCGCGCCGAAGGCGAAGCGGGTCATTCAGATTTTTCTGACCGGCGGTGTGAGCCACGTCGACACCTTCGATTACAAGCCGGAACTCGAGAAACTGCACGGGCAACCGCTCACCGGGAAGGGCAAGATCGACACGTTCTTCGCCCAGCCGGGCACCCTGATGAAGAGCCCCTGGGCCTTTCGACGGCATGGTCGCACCGGGCGCTGGGTCTCCGATCTCCTGCCGAACCTCGCCGGGTGTGTGGATGACCTCACCTTCTTCCATGCGATGACGGCACGCTCGAGCAACCACACGCCGGCTACCTTTCAGATGAACACCGGCTTCACCATGAACGGCTTTCCGTGCCTCGGGTCGTGGGTGAGCTACGGGTTGGGCTCAGTGGGTCGAGACCTGCCGGCGTTCGTGGTGCTGCCGGATCCTCGCCAGTTGCCGGCGGGTGGGTCCATCAACTGGTCGTCCGGTTTCTTGCCCGCGTCGCATCAGGGCATCGCGTTCCGCTCGCAGGGCGACCCCATCGTGGATCTGTTTCCGGCGGAAAAGCTCGACGCTCGAACCGAGTCGAACACGCACTCCCTCATCGGCGAGTTGAACCGGGAATATGCCGGACGTTATCCCGATGAAAGCGGTCTCTCGGCGCGCATCCGAAGCTATGAACTGGCGGCTCGGATGCAGCTCAGCATTCCTGAAGCGACGAAGTTCGATTCCGAGTCGGCGGAGGTTCGGAAGCTCTACGGGTTGGAGGATCCCCGGACCGCCGCGTTCGGCCGCAACTGCCGGTTGGCGCGGCGACTCGTGGAACGGGGCGTGCGGTTCGTGCAGCTTTACCACGGCGGCGCCTTCTCCGCGCCGCGGGTAAACTGGGACGCGCACGAGGACGTTCTCGAGAACCACACGAATCAGGCGGAGAGCATGGATCTCCCGGTCTCCGGTCTCCTCAAGGATCTCAAGCGGCGAGGGCTGCTCGACGATACCCTGGTCGTCTGGAACACCGAGTTCGGGCGAACGCCGATCACGCAGGGGCTCGGCACGCGGGGGCGCGACCATCACCAACTGGTCTTCACCTGCTGGATGGCCGGCGCGGGACTGAAGCCCGGCGTCTCGCACGGCGAGAGCGATGAGGTGGGCTATCGGCCCGGAACCGAGCCGACGACCATCTATGATTTCCACGCGACGATCCTGCACCTGTTGGGAATGGACCACAAGCGCCTGACCTACTACCATAACGGAGTGCGGCGGCGGCTGACGGATGTCCACGGCGAGGTGATCCAACCTGTGCTGGCATAAGTCCCGCCCGCATCGGTTCGGCGAGTTTCCCGGGGGCCAGACATGAAGCGCACGAAGCGCATGGATCGGTGGTGTGGGCGGGTTCTGGCGCTCGGCGCCGTGTGTCTTGTCGCCTCGGCGCGGGTGGTCCCGGCGGACGATGCTCCGCCGCTCGTGCCGGCGGAGTACCTCACCCTCTCGGGCGTGAACCGCGGCGGACGCTCGGCGCTCCACACGGATCCCGTGGAGGCGCTCATCGTCTCCGGCGAGTGGAAGAGCCCCAAGGAAAGCTCGGAGATCAAATTGCCCGACGGCTCCAGCCGCAAGTGGCAGAAGGCGGCTGCGGATGCAAGCGGCAAGCTCATCGGCGTCGGGTTTCGGGCGGGCTACGCCTTCACCTCGATCGACGTGTCCGCGGATCGGGTGGTGCTGCTGGAGGCGTCGGGTCACTCCATCGCCTATGTCAACGGCGAGCCGCGGCCGGGGGATCCCTACGGCTATGGTACCGTCAAGGCGCCGGTCCACCTGAAGCGGGGAGTGAACGAACTGCTCTTCCTCTCAGGTCGGGGAGCGTTCAGCGCCCGCCTCACCGCTCCGCCAAGCCCGGTGTTCCTCTCCCCACAGGATCAGACCCTGCCCGATCTCCGGAGGGGGGAAGAGGTCGACACGTGGGCCGCGCTCCTCGTGACCAACGCCACCGATGCCTGGACCTCCGGGCTGGAACTGGAGAGCCGCTGGGAGGGCGGTTCCACGATCCGAACCGCGGTGCCGCCTCTGGCGCCCCTGTCGGTACGCAAAGTCGGGTATCGGATCCGGGGACGAAAGCCGTCGACCACCGGGGAGCGGACGGTCACGGTGCGCCTGATGGGTCGGGGAGTCACCGCCGCGCCGCTTCCCGTCAAGCTGAGGGTTCGCGAGCCGCATCAGACCTACCGCCGCACCTTCATCAGCGACATCGACGGCAGCGTGCAGTACTACGCGGTCAACCCGGCTTCGCTCCCGCAGAAGAACCCGGCTCTTTTTCTCTCGCTCCACGGGGCGAGCGTCGAGGCCATCGGTCAGGCCGACGCCTATTCACCCAAGTCGTGGGGGCATCTCGTCGCGCCGACCAACCGCCGTCCCTTCGGCTTCGATTGGGAGGACTGGGGCCGGATCGACGCCATGGAAGTGCTGGCACACGCACAGAAGGAACTGAACCCGGATCCCGCACGGATTTACCTCACCGGACACTCGATGGGCGGCCACGGCACGTGGCAGTTGGGAGCGCACTTCCCGGATCGCTTCGCCGCCATCGGACCGAGCGCCGGATGGGTGAGTTTCTGGTCCTACGCCGGCGGCCCACGACCTCAGAATCCGTCGCCCGCCGAGTCGATGCTCCTCCGAGCCTCCAGCCAGAGCGACACGCTGGCGCTCCAGGGCAACTTCCGACAGCTCGGAGTCTATGTGCTGCACGGAGATGCCGACGATAACGTGCCGGTGGATCAGGCCCGGAGCATGAAGTCCGCGCTGATGCCCGGCCACCCCTCGTTCGACTACTTCGAGCAGAAGGGCGCGGGCCACTGGTGGGACGCATCGGACGAGCCCGGGGCGGACTGCGTGGACTGGGCGCCGTTGTTCGACTTCTTCGGCCGCCACGCTCGCCCCGGCGTGGAGCGGGTGCGGGAGATCAAGTTCACCACTGTTCATCCCGCCATCTCCGCCTGGAGCTATTGGGCGGGGGTCGAGGGTCAGCAGCACTGGAGTGAGCCGAGCACCCTCGCGCTCCGGTTGGATCCCGGGGCCCGCCGCATCTCCGGCGCGACGCAGAACGTCTCCCGGCTGGCGCTGGATGCGGGACGGGTCCTCCCGGCGGGGAAGCTCGTCCTGTCGCTGGATGGCGGGAAGATCGAACTGTCGGAGCTTCCCGCGGGCGGGCGAGTGCACCTCACCCGCGGCAGCGCCGGATGGAACCTAGCGGGGCCGCTCCCCGCCGCCATGAAACGGCCGGAGCGTTGCGGACCTTTCAAGGAGGCGTTTCGCAACCGGATGGTGCTTGTCTATGGTACCGGGGGAGATGAGAGCGTTCGCAAGTGGGCGTTCGCACGCGCCCGTCTGGACGCGGAGGCCTTCTGGTATCGCGGCAATGGTTCGGTGGATATCGTGCCGGATACGCAGTTCGACGCAGCCCGGGAGCCCGATCGCAACGTGATCCTCTATGGCAACCGGGAGACGAACCGGGCCTGGGACGCCGTGCTGGAGCGCTCGGCGGTTGATGTGACCGCGACTGGAATCCGCGTGGGTAGGAAGATGCTCTCCGGCGGGGATCTGGCAGCGGCCTTCGTGCAGCCACGCCGGGGCAGCGATCGGGCGCTCGTGGGCGTGGTCGGCGGGAGTGGGCTGGCCGGAATGCGGCTGACGGATCGGCTGCCGTACTTTGTCTCCGGCGCTGGGTTTCCGGACTGTCTGGTGCTCGATCCCAAGAGCCTCCTCACGGGCTCGGCAGGCGTTCGCGCCGCCGGGTTCTTCGGTTCGGACTGGCGCGCGGAGAGCGGCGATTTCGTCTGGAACCGGTAGGGCCGCGTCGCAGGGCGCGGCGGCGGGCCTGCACACCGTTCGGTGGACGGCCCCGCGCGTGGCCCTGCTCGCCGCAGCGGCGGCGGTGCTGGTGCGGGCGTTCATCGCGCTAACCACGCAGTTCACCGCTGAAGACGCGTTCATCACGCTCCGCTATGCCGAGAACCTCGCTTCCGGGGCCGGCTGGTGCTACAACCCCGGCGAGCGGGTGCTCGGAACCACCTCACCGCTCTACACGCTGTTCCTGGCGGGCGCGGCTCAGGCGGGGTTTCCCGCCCTCGCGGCGGGGAAGTGCCTCAACATCCTGTGCGATGGCCTGCTGTGTGTGGTGGTCTACCGCTGGCTCGCGGGTCTGGGTCGGGAGGCGGACGGGCGCCTCGCCGCCGCGCTCATCGCGGTGCATCCCCTCTTCATCCGGTGGTCCATCTCGGGGATGGAGACCAGCCTCGCTGCACTCCTGGGCGCGGCGGCGTGGGAGCGCTGGAGCCAGGGCCGGCTCTGGGCGGCGTACGGACTTCTCGGCGCACTGTTCCTCACTCGTTGGGACGGGCTTGCTCTTGCGGGAGTGCTGACCGTCGCCGAGGTGGCGCGATCCCGCCGCGTGCCATGGGGGCCGCTCGCGCTGATGGCGGCGATCTGCACGCCGTGGCTCTACGGTGCGGCATGGTACTTCGGCAACCCAATCCCCGGAACCGCCGCCGCCAAATGGACGGTTTACCACTGGCCGGGCGCGCGGGACCTCTTTCCCGGTTCCCCGCCGTTCTGGCGACGACTGGTCGGCGATCCGGCTTCGCTCGCGGCCAATCTCCTGGCGGCGGGAGGCGTATGGGTGTGCGTGCGCGAGCGGGTCCGGTCAGTGGTCCCGGCGCTCGGCTGGGCCCTGGCCGTGCTGACTCTCATCGGCGCGTCGGGGATGCCCGTCTTCGAGTGGCACCTCGTGCCGGCGTTGGCGGCCCACACGATCTTCCTCGCAGTGGGGCTCGGGGCGGTTACTCAGTGGACCGGCTGGCCGACTTGGACCCGTCCGGCCCGAGCGATCCTCGGCGGACTGGCGGCGGGGGCCCTGGTGATGCAGGCGGCCACTGCGGCCGGCCACACTCAGGAGATCGAGAACCGGCTGCGTCGTCCCCTCGCCGAGCAGTTGGCCGAGATGGCCGCGCCGGGCGACCGCATCATGCTCGAGCCGATCGGCGTCATCGGCTACTACTCCAACCATCGGATTCTGGATGTGATCGGGCTCGTGAGTCCGGAGGTGCTGCCGATCTGGCGCTCCGGTGTCGGTTACCCGCTGTGGGAGATCGCCGAGCGCTTCCGGCCCGAGTGGTGCGTGCTGCGGCCCGCAGAACTGGAGCACGTCCGAGCGGGCGCCCGTGCGGCGGGCGCGAGTTGGGATGCGCACTACACCCGGGTCAACTCCACCTCGCTGCGGCGGCGAGGGGATCTTCAGCCGATGGTCTTCTACGTCTACCGGCGGCAGGGATCGCCGGGTGGGGATTCCAGAGGAGAGTTTCCCCCCTCAACCGAACGTGACGGCGTCCCCGGGGTCCCGGCGAACCCCTGAGATCTGGAGGCCGTCGTTGCTGCATAAAGCCATCCCGGTGCTGCATGTCTCCAGTTCGGAGGCCGCGGAGACGTTTTTCTGCCGAGATCTCGGTTTCCGTCTGGACTTTGTCTACCGACCGGCCGAGGGCATGACCGACCCGTGTTACCTCGGTGTCTCCCGAGAGGGCGTGGTACTCCACGCCTCCTCATTCTCCGGGGATGGCAGTTGTCCGGGGGTGGTCTACGTGCTGGTCGACTGTGTAGACGACCTTTATCGGGAGTTCTCCGATCGCGGCGTACCGGTGGATCTGCCGCCGACCGACCAGACGTGGGGAAACCGGGAGATGTACGTGAAGGATGCCGACCGAAACTCCATCCGTTTCGTGCAGCCTTTGAGTTCCGAGTAGCTCTTGAACCACGCCATTCGAATGAGATCGCCCACAACCTTGAATCCCCTTGCCCCTCTCGACGCTCTAGTCGCCCCGCGTCGCCGCCCCACAGTCCATGACCCAGGAAGCCTCTTCGCATGATTCACTCCGACAACGTTGACCCCCAACAGCTCCGCTTCCCCCGGCCGTCACGCCGCGCATTCCTGGGGGGTCTCGGCCTTCTTGGGAGTGGGCTTGTGCTCCCGGCGCGTGGCGCGGCCCTGATCGATACCGACTGGCAGGAGTTTCGTGGCCCCACTGGACAGGGTCACTCGGACGGGAAGGGCCTCCCCGTGGAGTGGGGACCGGGCAAGAACATCCGCTGGAGAACCGAACTGCCGGGCCAGGCATGGTCGTCGCCGGTGGTTGCGGGCGGCCGCATCTTCCTGACCAACGCGGTGACCCCGGAGGGAGCCGATCCGATGAGTGTCGCGAGCCTTCGAGTGCTCGCGCTCGATGCGCCCACCGGAAAGCTGCTGTGGGATTCGGAGGTGTTTCGGCAGACGGATCCCGCGGCGCTGAGAAAGCACGACAAGAACAGTCACGCAAGCCCCACTGTCATCCATGAGAGCGGGCGCCTCTACGCGCACTTCGGTCACCATGGCACCGCCTGTCTCGACACATCCGGAGGCGTGGTGTGGAAGACTCAGGAGCACCGCTATCCACCGGTTCACGGCACCGGCGGGAGCCCGGTGATTCTCGGCGACCACCTGATCTACAGTGCCGACGGCGCGACGGATCCTGCGGTTCTGGCGCTCGACAAGCAGAGCGGACGCCTCAAGTGGAAGTCGCCCCGGCCCGCCTCCGCCGCAACCAGCAAGTTTGCGTTCTGCACCCCGCTCGCCATCACGGTGGACGGTCGCCGGCAGGTGATCACGCCCGGCGCCGGTGTCGTGCAATCTCTGGATCCCACGGATGGAAGTGAGATCTGGCGGTTCCACTACGGCACGGGCTTTTCGGTGGTGCCGCGCCCCGTGTTCTCTCACGGGATGATCTTCGTCAGCTCCGGCTACAACTCGCCGTCGGCGTACGCCATCCGGGTGGGTGGAGCAGGGGACGTCACGGCGACGCACATGGCTTGGACCGCCAACAAACGGATCCCGCGGAACTCCTCGATGCTGGTGATCGGGGACGAATTGTACATGCTGGATGACGGCGGCATTTTCTCCAGCCGCGATGCCGTCACCGGCACGGTGCACTACGAGGAGCGCCTGCTGGGCGCCTGCTCGGCATCGCTGCTCCACGCCGACGGACGGATCTATGCCATTGACGAGCAGGGGAAGTCGGCGGTCGTGCAGCCGGGCAAGACGTTCCAGGCGCCTGTAATCAGCGCACTCGAGGAGCGTACGCTGGCATCCATGGCGGTGACGGGAAGCGACCTGATCATTCGGACCGAAAAGGCCGTCTATCGGGTGGGAGTCGGCTGAGTGCGCCCGTTCGGAACTGCGACAGGTGGTTTCCGTCGCAGTTCCGTGAACTTCCGCTCCTCGGGGTTTCCGCCCAACCCTCGAGAAACCCATGGCGGGTCTTCCCCGATGCTGCTCAGTCCTTCCTCAGGAAGCCGAGCTCCCGAAGCCAATCCGCCGCACGCGCCGGCCAGGTCGCGGCATTGCCGGCTCGGGGGCGCAATCCGAACCCATGCCCACCGGAAGCGAACACATGGAGCTCGGTCTTGACCCCGGCGTTCTTCAGGGTCCTCCACCAGAGTACGCTGGCGTCGACACTACCTTTGTCGTCGGCCGCCACCGAGACAAAGGTGGGTGGAGTGTTCGCGTCGATCGGATAGCCGTCGGCGATCTTGTTGGGGTCCGACCGATCCACGTATCCGCCCGGGTAGATCAAGATGCTGAAACTCGGGCGGGCATCGCCCTGGTCGAGAGCATCCGTCTTGCCCTCGACCGGCCGCGCGTGATTGGTGGAGAGATTGGCGCCGAGGTGACCTCCAGCCGAGAAGCCGATGAAGCCGATCCGATCCGGCCGCAGCCCCCACTCTCCCGCGCGGCTCCGAACGAGGCGGATGGCGCGTTGAGCATCCATCAGCGGCAGACTGTTGGCGCTGTCAAAGTCGCGGCGAGGCACGCGATACTTCAGCACGAACGCCGAAACTCCGAACTCATTAAACTTTCGCGCGACTTCTTCTCCCTCGGAGTCCCATGACAGGAACCGGTAGGCGCCACCGGGCGCGATGATGACGGCGGCGCCCGTCCCACGATCTCGCGGCAGCACGAACGGCGTCAGGGTGGGGGCCCCGACGGCGGTCACCCGTCTACTCCGGGGGGATGCGTTGGGATTTTGCTCTTCAACCTTATCCTCGGGGACGGCGCCTCGTTCTCCCGGCGCCTCGCCGCTCCAGAGGCGGATGGGGGCGCCCGCATCCTGCACCGCTGACCGTGCCGGGAACAGCAACCAGCACCCCAGGATGCACCCGGCGGCTGCGATTCGATGAGAAATGCGCATTCTGAGGACTCCTCGGAGCGTCGGCGCTCCCACTAGCTTTACAAGAGACCATTCCCCGGCCGCGTCTGCAGCGCCTGCGGCAACTTCAGGAGACGCGGTCCCATCGGCTGGGATTGATTCCCGGGGCATCATCTCGCATACCGGGAGGCTTGCATCCGGCGTCGAAGTCCCAGTGACGCGTGTTCGGATCTCCGAACAACGGATGCAACTCGGAGGGCAGCCGCGCCACCTGCTCCCGATCCCAATCCTTGACCAGTGCGATGGGGCCGGCCCAGGCGGGTCGGTAACCGAGGGCGAGCATTTCGCGAGGACGATCGCCCACATTGGGAAAGTTGCCATGGATCACCCGGTGGTGAAGGAGCACCGCCGATCCGGCACGCGCCGTCACCATCAACTCTTCTGGGTGCGAGTTGTACCGGAGATAGGGGTTCGCGTCGGCATGGAGAGAGAGGTGGGAACGCGGCACCACACGAAACGGGCTGACCTCCGGGGTCAGGTCGTCCAGGTAGTAGAGCACCCGAACCAGCGTGGGACAACTCCCTTCGTAGCCGAAGATCGCGGAGCCGTAGGGCTGACCGTCCGCGTGCAGGCTGATGCCGGGATGCCCCGGATGGGAGCGGGCGAAGTGGTAGCTTGCGAGCAGCACCTCCGGGCCGAAGAGTTCCCGAAGAAAGGCAAGCGTCGGCGGGTGCCCGATCAGCGCGGTGACGGGACCGCCCTCAAACTGCACGTGCTGACGATACCTCTGGTACTCACTGTACTCCACGGCGCCGGTCTCCCATGTCGCCGTCTGCGCCTTCAACGCGGCGACATGCGTGGGATCCAGCAGGTCCGGCAGCACGAGGTAGCCCTCAACTTCAAGATGGCGGATTCGCTCGCCCAGCGTCAGCCGTTCCCAGTCCGTGTCTGCAAGTCTCATGGCGCACCACTTCTCCCGCCGTCGGGGGCAGTCCTGCCCTGAATGCGGTGAGTGGATGGAGATTGAGGCCAATCGTTTGCCTCTGCATTCGGTTTCCTGTGGACCGGGAGCCAATCGTTTGCGAATCGAGAAGGAATCGTTTGAGACTTGAGCCAAGGAAACCCATATTGCTCAATGGAGAGGGCTTTCAGGCCCTCATTCGTGGGAGCGGCGACGCCGTCGAACTTCGGCGGGCAATCGTCGCCCACCCCCGCTACCCAGGAGATCCGATCCATGTCCCGGAGACGAGGGTTCACCCTGATCGAACTGCTCGTGGTCATCGCCATCATCGCGATCCTCGCTGCAATTCTTTTCCCGGTCTTTGCGCAGGCCCGAGAAGCCGCGCGCAAGACCCAGTGCACCAGCAACATGAAGCAGGCGGCCACGGCCACCATGATGTATGTGCAGGACTTCGATGAGTGCTTCCCAACCACGTACCACGTTCAGACCGGCGGTACGCCGCCCCAGTATCGTTGGTACGATCGCGGCGGCACCACCATCCAGAACGCCCACAACAAGGTCCAGCCGTATGTGAAGAACCTGCAGGTCTTCATTTGCCCCAGCGATCAGAACCCCAGCGGTAAGTCGATCACCCCCCGGTATGGCGGCAACGACCAGCCCGGAACCTCGTACGCTTACAACTGCCAGTTCGTCGGCAACGGCGGCGCGTGGGGGCTCGCCAGTTCGAACCAGAATCTGTGGCCCAACGAGCCTCCCGTCACGACAGCACAGGTGCTGCGTTCATCCGACAAGGTGATGTGGATCGAGCAGGCCGGACACTTCTGGGCCGCCGATGACAACCCGACCGGGATCGCGTGGTTCACCGGCACCAACACCGGCGCGCTCATCCGGCAGACTGCGGCCAGCCGGCATCATGGCACCGTCATCGTCGGCTTCTGCGACGGCCACGCGAAGGCCCTGAAGGCAGAGCAAATCGTGCCTAGCCCGGCCAACGCGAAGTCCCGTGCCTACTGGACCACCACCCAGGACACCAGCCCGTAACGGTCCCGCCTGTCAGATCAGAGAGCGAGCTCCGGGGCGGGCTCGCTCTTTTTTTTGTGGATGAAGTGGAAAACGGGTTCCACTACTCAGTGCTCCAGAACATCTGGCGAGCGATTGATGTCGCCGTCCTCCACTCCCGTTGCCAGCTTGTGGCGACGACCCACAGCATCGAATCCCTTCACGCCGCGTCCGTCGGACTGGCGGAAGTCAATGTAGGTCCCGATCCTCTCCTCTCCTACGTTCGGCTCGAAGCAGGGGATGGTGGCCGGATCATGCCGATCGCTGTGTCCGCTGAGTCCCTCATGAACACCATGGAACTCAACTGGGAGATGCGGTGACGTGCGACCTCAGTTCCTCACTCGTCCCGATGGATGAAGGACACGGAGCCGTATCCCTCCAATCGGTCGTTCGGGACTCCTTGCCGTATTGGGAAGGGGCGTGGCGAGCGAGACTCATGGAGGCGGCTTCACGATGCGGTGGAGTTATTCGAGCGGAACGGCGGATCGGCCCCTGATTGGGCTCACTATCGGCGACTACCTGGATCGAATTGCCGACGAGAGGCCGGACCACGAAGCGATTGTTTGCCGGGCGACCGGATCGCGAGTCTCGTACGGCGAGTTGCGCCGGCAGTCAGACGTGTGCGCGCGGGGTCTGCTTGCGATGGGGATCCGGCGCGGGGACCGGGTCGGAGTCTGGGCGCCGAACCGGGTGGAGTGGACGGTGGCGCAATTCGCCACCGCTAAGATCGGTGTTATCCTCGTCAACATCAACCCCGCGTATCGGGCCAGCGAGCTCGAGTACGTGCTTCGGCAGTCCGGGCTGAAGCTCCTGATATTTTCGCCTCGCCTGCGATCGTCCGACTATTACGAGATCCTGCGTCAGGTGCTTCCCGGTGTGGATCGAATGCCGCGTCGACCCGATCCGTTCCGGTTGGAAGGGGCGCCGGAGGTGGAGCGGCTGGTCGCGCTCGACGAGGAGCCGCCGGATGGCTTCTGGTCGTGGGGGGAGCTGCTGTCTGCGGCCAACGAGGTGTCGGCGGATGAACTCGCCTCGCTGCAAGGCAGGCTGCAGTTCGACGACGCCATC
>SYKE01000111.1 GCA_005798285.1 Actinomycetota bacterium | reverse complement strand
TGCCCGGCGCCGCCCGGACCGACGTGGGTGACACACGCGCCGTCATCCACCTGCGCCGCGATGCGGGTGAGCACGGGGGAGATGGCCTCATAGGCGCTGTCGGAGCCGCCGGGCATGATGGAGGGTCCGAATCGAGCGCCGAGTTCGCCGCCCGAAACACCCATCCCCATGAACTCCAGGTTGTGCTCGGCATACTCCCGGGCACGGCGCTCGGAATCGAGGAACCAGGAGTTTCCGGCATCGATCACCATGTCGCCCGGCTCCAGCAGCGGCCGTAACAGTTGAAGCTGCTGATCCACCGGCTTTCCGGCCTGAACCATCAGGATGATGCGGCGTGGGCGCGCCACCGCGGCGACAAATTCCTCGATGGAGTGGCAACCGGTCAACTTCTTCCCGGGATTGCGAGCCAGAAAGTCATCCACACGGGAAACGGTTCGATTGAAAACCGCGATCGGAAACCCTTTTTCCTCGATGTTCAAAGCCAGGTTCTCGCCCATCACGGCGAGTCCGATCAATCCCAGCGCTGCCTCTGCCATGCAACTTCCGTCCAGTCCCCGTCGGGCGCGACCCTCTCTATTCGTGGCGGCCCGTAAAGCGTCTCTCGAACTCTATCGCGCTTCAATCCCGGGGTCGGCGCTCGAATCCTGGATCCATGGATTGGACGAGTCAGAGAGCCCCGCAGGCGGCGGCAAAGAGGTGGGTGTCGAGTTCCTGGCGGTCCCACCGCAGGAACACAGGCCGTCCGTGCGGACAGGTGTGCGGGTTGTCGGTGGAGGAGAGGTCTCGCAGGAGCTGGTCCATCTCCGCGTGAGAGAGCGGCTTGCCGGCCTTGATGGCGCGCTTGCAGGAGCGTCCGGCAGCAGCGGCGGCAAGATCGTCGAGCCGGAGGGCGGAAGAGCCGGAGGATCTGAGCTGGGGCAACTCGTCGACCAGGTCTCGCAACACGCTCGGGTAGTCTCTGCCCTGCAGCGCGACGGGGATGGCTTCGAACTCCCAACGATTCGGGCCGGCCGTCCTGCCCCGGAACCCGAGTTCTGCGAGCTGAGCTTCCAGGTCTCGCAGCGCCAGTTCCTGCGAGGCCGTCACCTCCATGGCATACGGCAGCAGGAGCGCCTGGGAGGATGAGGCGCCCACGCCCGTCATCAGCCGATCGAAGAGTACCCGTTCGTGCGCAACGTGCTGATCGATGACCCAGAGCGCCGCCCCGCTTCGCGCCAGGATGAAGAGATCCTTCACCTGCCCGAGCAACTCCAGCTCGGGCAGACCCGGCGCGGAGATCGGCAAAACGTTCGCGGCCGGTGGCGGCGGAGCGGAGGACGGGGCAGGCGCCGGAGTCGCGGCCGGAGGGCGCGAGAGCGTGAATGTCGGCGGCGCTGAACCCGTGGCCACTCCACTCCCCACACGTTCCCGAGAAGTTGGGGGAGCCAGCATGGAGTTCGCGAATGGCGTCTCGATCGGCAGATCCACGCCGAGCGGCGCGCGTGGCGTGGACTCGAGCGCAACCGGCTGCTCGGCGACGCGAGACTCCTGGGAGAGATCCAGATTCAGATCGGGCTGCGCCGCCGCCGCGTCGGCGCCAGGCACCAGGCGGAGCGCCTCGCGGATGGCACGCCGAACCGCGGCGTGCACGCGGGCCTCGTCTCGGAAGCGAACTTCGGTTTTCGCGGGGTGAACGTTCACATCCACGGATCCGGGCGGCACATGGACGGACAGCGCCACCACCGGATGCCTCCCGGAGGGCATACTCGACCGGTAGGCGTCGTCGATCGCCCGGCCGATGGAGGGAGATCGTACGGAGCGACCGTTGACGAAGCTGTATTGGTGGCTTCGGCTGCTGCGCGTGAGGGTGGGACGGCCGGCGAAGCCCTCCACGCGGATGGGGCCGTCTTCCCGCGGCTCGGGGGAGTCGTCGGCGGGCTCTTCCCACTGGATCGGGACCATCTCACGGGCCACCGCTCGCCCCATGGTGGCTACCACCGCGTTTATGGGGTTGGCGCTGCCGGGGGAGAGCATCGCCTCGCGGCCGTCGTGGGTCAGGCGAAAGCTCACCTCGGGGTGAGAGATCGCCAGCCGTTCCAGCCAGTCCGTGATCTGCGCCTGCTCCGACGAGGCGCTCCTGAGAAACTTATGCCGGACCGGCAGGTTGTAGAAGAGGTTGCGAACCGTGATGACCGTGCCGACCGCCGCGGCGCTCGGTTCGATGGAGGCCACCTCGCCGCCCCGGATCAGCACGCGCGTTCCACCTGCATCCTCCGGTCGCCTGGTCACGATTTCCAGTTCCGACACGGAAGCAATGCTCGGCAGCGCCTCGCCCCGAAAACCCAGCGTGTGGATATCGAACAGGTCCTCCGCCGACCTGAGTTTGCTGGTGGCATGCCGCTGAATCGCGAGACCCACCTCCTCGGCGGACATCCCGCAGCCATCGTCGGTGATGCGGAGCAGCCGTTTTCCGCCGTCCTCGGTCTCCACGCTCACCCGACGGGCGCCGGCATCCAGTGCGTTTTCGACCAACTCCTTGACCGCGGAGGCGGGGCGTTCGACGACTTCGCCCGCAGCGATTCGCTCGGCGACTTCCGGAGGCAGGATCCAGATCCGCGGCTCGGACATGGGTCGATCTACCGCAGCAGTCCCGCGCGGCGGAGCCACTTCAGGATGAGATCCTCAAACGGCTGATCGGTGGGAGCGAGGAGGTAATCCACCCCGTACTTGCGGCATGTGTCTTGAACGCCGCCGCAGAACTCCTGAACCGTGCGCTGATAGTCTTTGAGGAGCGCCGCGCTGACGGTGATCTCCCGCTGCTCGCCGGTCTCGCTGTCCACCAGCCTCAGGTCACCCAGCAGTCGAGGGTCCAGCTCCGCACGATCCAGGACCTGAATGGCGGTGACCTGAAACCGCCGCTGAAGCAGCGCCATCATGCCTGCTGCCCAGTCGGGGTCCATGAAATCGCTGATGAGCACCGCCACGCCGGGTCGGCGGGTGCGGAGGGCATACTCCTTAAGGCTCGCGGCGAACGACGTCTTGCCACCGGGCTGAGTCTGATCGAGGAACCGGAAGTAGGACATCACCTGACCCCGACCCCGCACCGGCGGCAGGTAGTTTCCCAGGCGCTCCGCGAAGATCGCGCCGCCCACCCGATCCTGATTGGCAAGTCCGATGTAGCCCAATGCGGCAGCAATCCGGCGCGAGTAATCGAACTTCGTGGGCGAGCCGAAGTTCATCGACTGCGAGCCGTCGACCAGCATGTAGACGTGGAGGTCTTCCTCTTCCACGAAGAGCTTCAGGAAAAGTCGCTCGAGGCGGGCGAAGGTGTTCCAGTCGACATACCGAAGGTCATCGCCCAACGTGTAGTTTCGGAAGTCGGCGAACTCGACCGACGTGCCCCGGCGAGTGCTCTTGCGCTCGCCCTTGAGCTGGCCGGCGAAGGCCCGCTTGTTGACCAGCGAGAGCTGCTCGAGCTTTCGCAGAAACTCCGGCTCCAGGAGCGTGGAGTTCTCGGCCATCGCGGGCTTAGCTCTGCCGCAGGAGCTGACGCAACTCCTGAACGTGACCCGAGTTCATCAGAGCGTCCTCATTCGTGATGAGCTTGGCCTGAACCAGCCGTTCGAGGGACTGATTCATGGTGTTCATCCCGAAGTGGCGACCCTCGCGAATGGTCGAGTAAATCTCCGTGAGGTTGCCGTCTTCGATGTGCTTCCTGAGGCTGGGCGTGTTGATCATAATCTCCACCGCCGGCACCCGTCCATGACCGGCCTGCCGTTTCAGCAGGCGCTGGCTCACCACTCCGGCGAGGGAAGTCGCGAGCTGACTCCGCACCTGAGGGCGCTCGTGCGGCTGGAACGCGTTCACAATCCGCTCTACGGTGGCGCTGGCGGAATTGGTGTGAATGGACGAGAGCACGAGGTGACCCATTTCCGCGGCGCCCATCGCCACCGCCATGGTCTCCGCGTCGCGCATCTCACCCAGCATGATGACGTCCGGCGACTGCCTCAGCACGCTTCGGAGGCCACTGGCGAACTTCTTCGTGTCGCGACCCACTTCGCGTTGATAGATGACGCAGCTCTTGTCCTCGAAGACGTACTCGATCGGATCTTCCACCGTGATGATGTTGCCGTGTCGGGAGGAGCTGACGTGGTCGATGAGCGCGGCGAGCGTGGTGGACTTACCACTGCCGGTGGGTCCGGCGACGAGGATGAGCCCCTGCCGCACCTCGGCCAGTTCTTTCAGTACGGGCGGCAGGTTCAGCTCTTCAATGCTGAACGGTCGAAGCGGAATGATCCGGAGCGCCGCCGCAACGGTGCTCTGCTGCAGGAATAGATTGGCGCGCACCCGGACGAGATTCGGGACCGTGAAGACGAGATCGATTTCTTCCTTCTCGGCGAGGTGCTCCATTTGCGACTCGGCGAGGTCCGGAATATCGTCGGCTTCCTTGCCGGGGGCGTGAAAGCGGAGAAGGTAATCCCGACTCGCGGTGTAGATAATGGACTGCGCCAGTTCCTGAGTGTCCGCCGCGTCCAGCACCGCCAGTTTGGTGGCAATGACCGTGCCGTCGATCCGAAGAGCCGGTGGCGAGCCCGCCTTGATGAAGAGGTCCGAGGCTCGGTTCCGAATCGCAAGTTCGAGGAGATCGTGAATGCTTACCATAGTTGACGAACGAGGGTGTTGGGGGTAGGTGAGAGATTGGTTTGCGGAGACACTTGACGGTGTGCGTGGAGGCGGACCGCTCGGGCAGTTTGTTTAGTGGTCTGTTTCAATCGTCCGGTTCAGGCGGCTGGCTCGGTTGAGAAGCTGCCGCAGCGAAGCACGGGAACGGTCGGGCATCCTCCTCGCCCCGGCTGAAACGCAGGAAACCCACCCCATGAGTTGTGCGAAACGAGAACGACTTCCTCTGTCGGCTGCGGCCGAAGAGTTGAGCACGGGACGACGGAGCGTCCGGCAATTCGCCGAGGCGCGCCTGGACCAGGCCGAGGCGGTGGAGCCGGAGATCCATTCCCTGATGGAGGATCCCGGGCGAGCCGAACGGCTTGAGCCGGCGCTCTCGAAGCTGGCCGGAACCGCTGCTGAGCGGCGCGCCGGGCTCTCGCTGTTTGGAATTCCCATCGGCGTGAAAGACATCATTCAGGTAGACGGCTTTCCCACCACGGCGGGTTCCAATCTTCCTCCGGAGGCGCTGGGCGGCCCCGAGGCCACCCTGATTCGCCGCCTCCGTGAAGCCGGCGCCTATCCGTTCGCCAAGACCGTGACCACTGAGTTCGCCTTTTCGGAACCGGGTCCCACCCGGAATCCCCATGGGCTCGATCACACCCCCGGCGGCTCGAGCAGCGGTTCAGCCGCGGCGGTGGCGGCGGGCATCGTTCCTGCGGCGCTCGGCACCCAAACCGTCGGCTCGGTAATCCGTCCGGCGGCATTCTGCGGCGTGTTCGGCTTCAAGCCGACCTACGGCCGCGTGCCGATGGATGGGGTCATTCCGTTCTCGATCAGCGTGGATACGCTCGGCTGGTTCACCCAGGATGCCGCTGGGCTCGGTCTGCTGGCGTCGGTGCTGGCCGACGACTGGCAAGGTGTCGCCGCGCCCCGGGAACTGCCCCGAATCGGCATCCCCACCGGGCCGTATCTGGACCAGGCCTCCCCCGAGGCGCTCGAACGAGTGGCCGACGCGGTGGCGGTCTTTCGTTCTTCCGGAATCCATGTGGAAGAGATCCCGTTTCTGAGCGATCTTCCCGAGGTTGCGGAGCGGCATCAAACGATGATCGCCTTCGAGATGGCGGAGATCCACGCCGAGTGGGGCCGGCAATACCTGTCCCTGTATCGACCAAAGACCGCAGAGATCCTCATGCGCGGCTCCGCCATCTCTCGGGAGTCGGCGGAGGTCGGCGTCGCCGGCCGTTTGCAACTGCGTGCGGAGGTGCGGTCGGCGCTGGAGGCGCGCTCACTCGACCTGTTCCTTTGTCCGCCTGCCGTGGGAGAGGCGCCTCGGGGATTGGAATGGACCGGCGACCCCTGTATGAATCTTCCGTGGAGCCATGCTGGGGTTCCGGCGGCCACGATTCCGTTCGGACTCGGCCCCGGAGGTTTGCCGCTGGGTTTACAGTTGATTGCCGCGGATGGGGACGATGAGCGGCTGTTGGGGTGGGTAGAGATGCTTTCAGGGATTCTTTCAGAATGACGCTGCCCTCGGGGCCGGCCTACTTCGTGCGCCACCGGACAACCGGCGCGGTCTTATTGAAGGTGGAAGCCTCCTCGCTGGAGGGGCAGGACCTGACGCGCGCCGCCCTCGCCATGGCGGACCTCAGAAAAGAGCGGATGCAGAACTGTGTGCTCGATTGGGCCGATCTGCACGACGCGGATCTCTCTCAGGCCCATCTCGCCTTCGCCGACCTGCGTGCCGCGTCGCTGGAGCGGGCACTCCTGACGGAGGCAAACCTCGAGTACGCCAATCTCTCCACCGTCCGCGCCGGCGGGGCCCGTTTCGACTCCGTGCGGGCCCGGTTCGCGCGCATCCGGCACTCCGACCTCCACGATGCCTGCCTGCGTGAGGCAGACTTCTCCGGAGCCGATCTGCTCGGCGCCAATCTCACGGCCGTGGATGCGACCAGCGCCACCCTCTACGGGGCCCGCCTGGATCAGGTGAACCTCTCTCGCTCGACCCTGCAGGGGTGCAACCTGCAGGGCGCCACCCTTCGGGACGCCGTGCTGGTGGGCGCGTCGCTGACTCGAAGCTGGCTGAATCGTGCGGAGCTGAGCCTGGTGAAGGCGGAGCGCGCGGATTTCACTCAGACCGATCTTTCCCGGGCTGATCTGCACGGCGCGGACCTCCGCCGCGCTGTGTTCGCATTTGCCGATCTCCGCGGCTCGCACCTGATGGGAGCGGATTTGCGGGGGGCAGAACTCAACGGCGCGGCATGGACCGGCGCCCGCTACAGCTCGGAGACGCGTTTTCCGCCGGAATTCGATCTCGCTGGAGCCGGAATGCTCCGGGTTTCGAGATGAGTGCTCCGGTACGGGTCAAGATTTGCGGCATCACATGTATCGAGGATGCCCTCGATGCGGTGGATGCGGGCGCCGATGCGCTGGGATTCATCTTCGCGCCGAGCCCCCGCCGAATTGAGCCCATTGATGCGGCCGAGATCATCCGGGAGTTGCCGCCGTTCCTCACCACCGTGGGACTCTTCGTGGATGAGGCTCCCGAGCCCGTGCTTCGGGAATGTCCGCTGGATGTGATCCAGTTCCACGGCGCCGAATCGCCCGAGCGTGTGGCCGCCTGTCCCGTGCGGAGCATCAAGGCGTTTCGGGTTCGCTGCTCCGAGGATCTCGCACAGATCCGCGCCTATCGCGCCGCGTCCGCCTGGCTCCTGGATGCCTACGTGCCGGGTGTTGCCGGCGGCACCGGCCACCGGTTTCCCTGGGCGCTGGCGAATGAAGTTCAGGGTTGGGGTGGGCGCCTGATCGTGGCGGGCGGCTTAACGCCGGAGAATGTGGCTGAGTGCATCGGTCAGACGCGGCCCTATGGGGTAGACGTCTCGACCGGAGTGGAGCGTTCACCGGGTCGCAAGGACCCGGTGAAACTTCGGGACTTCGTCCAGGCAGCGAGAAGCGCCGGGGCGCTTACTTGCCCAGCTTCCGAATGACCTGTTCGGTGAGGTCGTTGCCTCCCACCAGCACGGCGGTGCGGTTGTAGACCACGGGGATCTTGGCTTCCTTGGCCACCTTCTCGACGACCTTCATGATCTCTTCCTGCACCGACTCCAGAAGCTGCGAGTCCAGTTCGCGAAGCTGCTCTCGGCGCTCGGAGGCCGCCTCGGCCAGCGCCTGCGCGGACTCGGTGCGCTTCGTGGAGAGCTCCTGAAGCCGCTTCGTCTCGGCGTCGGTCGGCTTCTCCTTCTGGGAGAGTCGGGTCAGCTCGTTCTCGATGTCGTCGACCCGCTTCTTGAACTCGGCCAGCTTGGCCTTGTCAGCGGCTGAAGCAGTCTCGCCTTTCGTGCGAATCGCCAGAGCCTGCTTGGTCTCTTCCGGGGTGCAGAAACGGATCTGCGCCAAGAAGCTCATCTCTTCCCCGAGCGCCTTCTCCTTCTCGGCGAACTGCTGCTGAGCCTTGGCGAACGCCTGTGTCTTTCGATAGACATTCAGCACCCGGCCGACATCCACAAACGCCGGACCGGTTTCACCTTTCTGAACCACGGCCCTCGAGGGGGCGGCGCCGAGAAGCGATCCCAGAAGAATCACCAGCGCCAGTTTGCTGCTGCGCGTCAACATCGTCATCCTCCCCGTTGCCGGAGTTCTTGTCTTTGCCTATGCCGCGAACGCGGGCTCGCCCCGGTGCGCCCGTTCCACGGCATCCAGTATTTCACGGACATCGGAGAGGGTCCGAATTCGCACCATTCTTCTTCGCGCCTCCGCGGCGTGGGGCAGGCCGCAGAGGTAATGTGAGAGTTGTCCTCGCGCGGATGCGTGCACCGGCGTGTCTGGAGCGTCGCTGCCGTGAGCCTGCATCGCCGTGAGGCGCGCATGTTCATACGTCACTTCCAGCCTCTCTTCCGCAGTGGGGGGCGGAAGAGAGGCGCCGTCGAGCAGGTAACTGCTCATTTCTCGAAAAATCCAGGGATTGCCGAGCGCTGCGCGTCCCACCATCACCGCGGCGCAACCGGTCTCTCGAAACATGCGGGCCGCATCCTCCGGCGTGCAGACATCGCCGTTCCCGATAACAGGGATTCGCACCGCGCGCGCGGCCTCTGCGATAGGACCCCAGTCTGCACGGCCCGTGAAGCCCTGCACCGCCGTTCTGCCATGGATTGCAACCGCCGCGACACCGCAGTCCTGCGCGAGTCGGGCCATCTCCACGGCGCTGCCGACGCACCCGTCCCAGCCCACCCGCGTTTTGATCGTGACGGGCACGCTGCTTGCCTCCACCACGGCCGACATAACGGCC
Organism: Actinomycetota bacterium; assembly: GCA_005798285.1. Taxonomy (GTDB): domain Bacteria; phylum Armatimonadota; class SYMT01; order SYMT01; family SYMT01; genus F1-80-MAGs030. The sequence goes on along the minus strand of SYKE01000111.1, from coordinate 3,506 downwards.
CGAGCCCGGCAGAGATCCTTCAGGAGAGACGCTCCCGCGCCGGTCCGGGCTACCTTCGGCACCCAGCAGCCCATGTTGATGTCGATCAGATCGGCGCCGGCCTCGCAGGCCATGCGGGTGGCGACCGCCATCACCTCGGGTTCGGAACCGAAAAGCTGCGCCGCAATCGGATGCTCCTCGGCGTCCCAGATCAGGTACTCGGCGCTGCGGCGATTCTTGTAGAACAACCCGTGGCTGGAGGTGAGTTCGGTGCAGACCAGCCCGGCGCCCTGTCGGCGGCAGAGTCTTCGAAGCACGCTGCCGGTCTCCCCTGCCATGGGGGCAAGCGTGATCGGCGGCCACACGTTGACCGGTCCGATCCGCATCGGAGCGAGCGCCGGCAGGCTCTCTGATTGGCTCGGAACCGCTGTCGAGGTCGCGATCGCACTCATGGAGCGGCCTCTGCGAAGAGTTGAGCCATGGCTTCCAGCAGCAAATGGGGGCGGTGGTGGCGGATGCGCGTGCAGGCGGGCGCCATGAGTTCCGACCATCCGCCGGTCGCGACCACCGTCGGCTCCCCGCCCAGTTCGTCGATCAACTGCCCGACCAACCCATCCACCAGATGCCGGTATCCGCCATAGATCCCCGACGCCAGACCATGCTCCGTGTCGGAGCCCAGTGCGGTGAGGGGCGCCCTCGGAGCGATGCGCGGCAGGCGGGGCGCCGCACGGAAGAGCGCCTCCGCCGCGACGGAAACACCCGGCGCAATGGCCCCGCCGATGAATGCGCCATCGGCTGAGACCACATCGAACGTGGTGGCGGTTCCGAAGTCCACGACGATCACGGGCGCGCCGAACTCCTCACGGGCCTTCCAGGCGCCCAACACCCGATCCCGGCCGCAGCCGGCGACGGGCCGATAGCGGATCTCGATCTCCGGCCGGAGTTCATGCCCCACGCGACTCAACGGCAGGCCCAGCACCGCCTGCACGGCGCTGGAAACCACCCCGGTGAGTCCCGGCCGCACCAGGCACGCCACGGCGCCCTCGATCGGGCCAGATTCGCAGGCCGTCAAAACGGAACGGATGAGTCGCTCAACGCCGCCGCCGACGGCCTCCACCTCAGAGGTGGGAAGCCCGTCGCCCCCTTGCCACACCCCGTTCTCAAGAACGGCGGCGGTAAGGCGGCTGTTGCCGCCATCCAGCGCGAGCAGTCTCATCCCAGCGTGCTCTCGAGCCTCAGGCTCCGAACTTCTCCTGCACGCCCATGTAACTGGTGAGGATGCGCACCACATCGAGGCCCCGGATCCGTCCGATCCCTCCCTGCGTTGCGGCTGTCTCACCAAAGCTCTTCACGAAATCCTGCCGCACGGGCGGACCCCAGATCACCACGGGACACGGTTCCCCGGTGTGATCGCCGTAGGTCACCGGCGTGGAATGGTCTCCCGTCACCAGAATGATGATCTGTCCGTGGGTGGCCTCAATGATTTCCGCGACCATCGAGTCGATCTTCTCGATGATGCCGACCTTGCCGCGGGCGTTCTTGTCGTGGCCCGCCACATCCGGCCCCTTCACGTTGCACAGAATAAAGTTGTGCTCGCCGAGCGCGTCGACGACCGCGCGTCCGATGGCGCCGGTGTCGGTGTCGAGCGATGCCGTGGAGCCTTCCACATCAATGACGGTCATCCCGAGATAACGGGCCAGACCCTTGACGAGACCGACTTCCACGATACAGGCGCCCTTGACCCCGTTCATGGCGTCAAAGTTCGGCAGGTGCGGCGACACCCCGATCCCGCGGGGAAGCGCGACGTTGGCGGGGTTCTTGCCCTCCGCCCTGCGCGCGGTATTCACCGCATGGCCATCCAGCATCTCAAAGCTCTTTCGGACGAACGCGTTCAGAACGCGGGCGGTCTTGACGCTGGCCTCATCGGTCGGATCGACGGCGTGCGACACCCAGACCGGCACGTTGTCGGCGTGAGGATCCACATCGGTAACGCGGGCGCCCAGCCCCGGTCCCCGCATCACCAACGCAGCGCGATGGGCGATGGACTCCTTGAAGAAGCAGGTGACGTCTTCGATGACCATGCCGTCGAGCGCCGCCGCCAGCTCGGTGGTTCCCTCGTTGATTCGCCCCGCGCGGCGATCCAACACCACCAGTTCCGAGTCTACGGTGGAGAAATTGCAGCGGAAGGCGAGATCTCCGGGCCGCACTTCCATTCCGATGCCGAGCGCTTCGAACGGGCCGCGGCCGGGGTAGTAGCGGTAGGGATCGTAGCCGAGGATGGCGAGGTGGCCGGTGTCGCTGCCTCCGCGAACGCCGGGCGCGATGGGATCGAGCAGCCCGCTCTCGCCTTCCGCCGCCATTGTGTCGAGCGTGGGGGTCGACGCGGCCTCGAGCGGGGTGCGATTTCCGAGTTCGGGCACAAGGCGGTCCCCCAGCCCATCCGCGATGAGCAAGAGCGCGGGGAAAATCTGTGAGCCGGCGGCCATACGATGCGGTTCCTCTACTCTCCGGAAGCGTCCCCGGGCCGGGCCCGAGTCGACGATCTGCACTGCAGCGTCGCTATGCTAGCGCAATCCGGGCCGGTTGGGAAACACGGACGAGCCATCCCGCTCCAGCGAACCCCTCGCCGGGCAGGAAAACCGATGCCCCCGCCGCGAATTGGTAGCGGTTGCCGATACCTCGCTGCGGCGGGGACGGCTGTGGCGATCGAGGGGAATGGAATGCACCAGTCCGGGAGTTCCGAAACCAGCGTGAACGTGACGTCGCGCTTGTTCGTGATGATGTTTTTGCAGTTCTTCGTCTGGGGCGCCTGGTACGTGTCGATGGGACCGTTCCTCAACGCCAATGAGGGCCTGAAGGATGCCCTGGCATGGGCTTATTCGCTCGTGCCCATCGCCGCGATCATCTCGCCGTTCTTCCTCGGGATCGTCGCCGACCGTTTCTTCGCCACCGAACGCGTTCTCGGAGTTCTGCACATCCTGGGCGGCATCGCGCTGCTGGCTGTGCCGCAGATCGCCGAGCAGGGGCCGAACGCGTTCCTCGCCGTCGTAGGTTTCCATGCGCTCTGCTATGTGCCGACTCTGGGCCTGACCAACTCGGTGGCCTTCCATGCCATCACGAACCAGGAAAAGCAGTTTCCGCTGATCCGGGTCGGCGGCACGATCGGCTGGATTGTTGCGGGCATCATCATCAGTTCGGTGCTCCATGCGGACACCGCGGCGACTCAGTTCCAGGTGGCCGGCGCCGCCGGGATCCTACTGGGGCTCTACAGCTTCTCGCTGCCGCACACCCCGCCCGCATCCCGAGGGAAGGCCGTTTCGACGAAGGACATCCTCGGCCTTGACGCGCTGGCGCTTCTCAAGTCGCCGTCGTTTGCAGTCTTCGTGCTCTGTTCGTTCCTGATCTGCATCCCGTTGGCCGGTTACTACGCCCTTGGCGCCACCTTCGTGGGAGGCTTGAAGGACTCGGCGGGAGAGGCTGTCTTCAAAGACATCGCCACCACCATGTCCACCGGGCAGATGTCTGAG
>SYKE01000011.1 GCA_005798285.1 Actinomycetota bacterium | reverse complement strand
TGGATTTCTTGGAGGGGGGTCAGCATGGGGTGGGCGCCGACCCTGCACGAGTCGGCGTCCCATTTTGCAGGAGGTGGAGGCGGGTTGCAACGCGTCGTGCGGCCGATTGTGCCGGCGGAACCATCGCGCCCGTCAAGCGGCCGCGTTCAGGAGCGGCGCACCACCCGCTGCTTCAGCTCATCCGAACCGGTGAGAGTGCTGGAGACGCCGCCGGCAGCGGTCCGCTCGTGGCGCACGTGCAGCACGCCGTGCGGAGTCGGCACGTGTCCTTCCACCCAATCGAGCCCACCGAGCTTCGGCTCAACCCGGATCGACTCGAAGCCCGGGGCAGCGGGGGTCACGCCCAGCAAGTTTTCCACCATCCAGGCGGTCGGTCCGGCCGCCCATCCGTGGCACAGGCTGTGACGCAGTCCGACATAACAGTAGTCCCCGTAGTCCGAGTGCAAGTCTTTCGACCCGGCGGGGGTCAACTCATCGATCCGCCCGGAGCCGTCAAGCCACTCGAGCTCGAAGCCCTCCCAGAAGGTGGTCGCGCCGCGATCCAGCATGCCGCCCCAGTAGTTGCGGATGAGCTGCAGGGCGCCGGAGATATCGCCTGCCCGAGCCCGCGCCTGGAGAATGTAGTAGCCGTAGAAGGTGGAGAGCCCGCGATCGGGGTCCTTGGCGAGCACGGCGGCGTTGGTTTCGCCGGCGTCGGCCATGCCGGCGAGCACCATCAGCGCATGGGCCTGCTTGCTGGGGGTCGGCCGCCGTCGCACCTTTGCCGCGCGATCCGCGTCCGCCCTCGCCGCAGCCGCCGCATCGGCCTCCCCCAGCGCCTGGCACAGCTCGCTGCCCGCCCGAAGAGCCATCACAACAAGGGCCTGGAGCCCGGCGTCGATCGCCGTGGGATCGCGACTGGTGGGCCACTCCAGGAACCGATGTCCCGCGAGTTTCTCGAGTCCCTGGGGATCGAGCTGGCCGCGGACCTGATTCAGCAGCCCGAGCAGATAGGAGCGCTGCTGCTGCAGATAGGCGAGGTCTCCGTGGTAGCGGTACCAGTCGCGATGGCAGAGGATCCACCAAAGCGAGTACGAGCCGATGCCGTTCATCCAGCCGGGGAGGGGCGTGCGATCGCGAACATAGTCGAGGCTCGCCGGCACCGCTGAGATCCCGCCGAACACCGTGGAGATCACCCGCATCTCGGGGTGCAGGTCGCCGATCCACACCAGGCGGTCGCGCTTGATGCCGTCCCACACGTGATCCTGAATGCAGAGGTGCACCGTGTAAGCGCCGACATCCCAGATTCGGTTCAGTCGGGAGTCGCTGCATCGGAACGAGCCGAGATAGGGAAGGTCGTGGAACAGGAACACCGCGTAGCAGTTCCTCAGCGTGAGCGGAACCTCTGCGTCGATGACGTCGATCCGGACAAACCGGAAGCCCGTGTTGCCGACCTCCGTGTGCCCAAACCAGGACACCCGGAGCTCGTGATCGTGGATGGTGTGGTCGTTGTTCGGCTCACCCATCGCCTCCGCCGCCGACTCGCCGAAGCGGATGCGCACCCGGACCGGTTTTCCGGGCCCGGCCTGGGGGGTCTCCAGCCGAAACCCTCCGTGCAGTTCTCGACCGAAGTCCAGGAGGATGCTGGAGAGTGCGCCGGGCTTCGCCGGCTCCAGGGTGCATGTGGTGAGATCGTCGATCAGCAGGTTCTGGGGGTTTTTGACGGCGCCGGAGGTCCAGAGCACCCGTGTGGGTAGGAGGTAGCGGCGCTCCCGAGGATCGACTCGACCTGCGGGGATCAGCGAAGTGGGTGGGGTGGGCATCGGAAATCTCCCGGAGAGTCAGAGTCGTCGGAACAGCGCGTCATCCGGCGTCCCGGCGAGTGCCGCGACGTCCGAAGGGATGTTCGGCTCGAGGCGGTAGGTGACCTGTTCCCCGCTCGGGGTGCTGACGGCGACGCTTCCCGGCTCGGCCTCGGTGATGAGAGTGAGCTGAAAACGGGGTGAGCCCAGCGCGCAGCCCACGATCGCGAGGAGCGCTGCGGCAGTCTGTGCCGGCGCACGGCAGTCCCATTGAAGAGTGGGGTCGGTGACGGCCCGATCGAGGGTCGGGTCCAACGCGCTCGCCAGGCGTACGCCGACGAGGTGCGCGGCCGTGAGTGTGGAGCCGCAGAACCGCTCGACAGTCCGCCAGTTGCGGGCCAGCCGGAGCGCTGCGTTGGGCTGCCGACGCCAGGCCGGGTCGCCGGGCTCGAACACCGTGTCGAATTCGCGCACGTACGGCTTGAGATCGAGGAGCGGCGTACCGTCGTAGGCGTCCAGGGCATCCACGTGGATGTGGAGACCTTCGATAGATAGGATCCGGGCGCATGTCAGTCCGACCGGGTTCAACCGAGTCGGCGAGCGTGAACCCAGGTAGCCTCGCCGTCCCGTCGCGGGGGAGGTCGCCGCCAGCCGGCCTGCGCCGTCCAGTTCATGCAGCCACGTGACCACCCAAATGTAGCCGGCCTCCAATCCCGCCGCAGCGCCGGCAAACTCGGGCAGCAATTCCAGGTAGGATTCGATACCGTTGTAGGGAAGGGGTTCCGGGGGTCGGATCCTGTTTCGAACGTGTCCAAGGGGCTGAAGCTGCTGAGGTTCGGGAGGCTGCATTGGAGACCGGGGGTTCGTCGTGACCGGAGGCGTTAAGTATAGCCCTCGTGCGGATCGGGTTTTCAGCGTGGCGGCGCCGGCGGCTGCACTTGCACTTCTCGGCTGGTTCGGTTTGAAGCCTGCCCAACCTCCGGCGTCAGCACCGGCGACTGACACCCCCTCGACCCGGCGGGACAGACGCCCACCCATTGCCGGAGCCCCGCTCACGATTGGCCTGACCCGGCTCTCAGGGCGCAGCGCACTTGGAATCCGATTTCCTCGGGGTGGGAGCCTGGTCGAGGTGGACAGCGGGCGCACGTTGGCGCGGTTCGCTCCCAACAGCAAAGGCGTGCTGCTTCTTGATTCCGCGAGCGGCGGCGTTCGCTTCAAGTCGCCCACGCGCACGATTTCCTCGGCAGCGTTCACCGCCGTCGGCGCGGAAGTGCGGGTGGAAGGAAACACCTATCCGGGCTCGGTTCGGGTGACAGCTTCCGGCGCCGGCTTGAATCTCGTTAACAGCCTCACCATCGAGCAGTATCTCGAAGGCGTGCTGCCGGGGGAGCTTCCGTCCTGGTTCTCCCTGGAGTCGCAGAAAGCCCTCGCCGTAGCCGCCCGTTCGTATGCGCTATCGCAGACCGGGAAGCATGCCGAGTTCGACCTCTGCGATCGCACGTGCTGCCAGATGTACGTTGGAAAGCGGTCCGGCTCTCCGCGCGCCGTCGCGGCCGTCCGCGCCACCCGGGATCTCTGTTTGTGGTCGGGCGAGACGATTGTGTGCGGCTTCTACTCGGCCGACTGCGGCGGTGTCACCACCCGACTGGAAGACGTGCCGCTTCCCGATGCGCCGCCTGAGGCGACGCCGTACCTGCGGCTCACGCGAGATCGAGCGGGGCGGGGAGACTTCTGCGGTCGAAGCCCGTATCATCGGTGGACCGTTCGCGTGAGCCGAGAAGAACTTGAGTCGGAGCTGAACTCGGACCCGGAAACCCGGCTCGAGGGCTCCCTGCTGGGGCTGGCGGTTGCGGAGCGAGACGCCTCGGGTCGCGTCCTCACGATTCGGATTCGGCAGAGCCCCCCAACTTTGTCGACGGAGAGCACGACTCAAGAGGCAGGCTTCGCTGATGACGGAACGAAGCGGGTGAGCGGTTGGAGTGTGCGCCGGGCCATCTCGCCGATGCGCATCAAGTCCACCCTGTTCACCGTCGACGAGCCGGAACCAGGTGTTTTTCGGTTCCAGGGCGCCGGTTTCGGCCACGGACTCGGGTTGTGCCAGATCGGCGCCGACGCGAGGGGTCGCGCGGGGCAGTCGTTTCGCGCTATTCTGGCGCACTACTATCCGGGGACGGTGTTGAAACCGCTTCCGTCGCCCAGCGCGGGGAACCCTCGGGCAGGCACTCTTCGGATGACTGAGTGGAATCGCTCCACTCCTGGGAAGACGCAACGTGAAGAACCAAACACTTCGATCCATCGTTCTGGTCGCGTTGATCGGGATGCTGTTGGGTCTGGCCTATCAGATCGAGGCGACCGCACGGCCCGACAGCGGCAAACGCGGGCAACGCGTGGACGCCGCGCAGGGCGACGGGCACGGCCACTAGCCCGAGTCGGTTCGTCGACTCGCTTTTCACACATCGCCGCTGCGGAGTCGGGTCCGGATCGTGCTGACCCGATTTAGGGACGCTGCGCATTGCGTGACGCGGCGTCCGGCGCTCCTGGCCGGGCTGCTGCTGGCTCTGCTCCTGGTTATCGCGGCGATCGGCGCTCCCTGGTTGGCGCCGTACCCGCCGGAGAAGCAGCATCGCGACGGTCTGACGGCTGTCGGCGCCCCCGTGCCTCCCGGAATGCACTTTCGGCTGGGGGCCGACTCGCGGGGACGCGACGTTTTCTCGCGTCTGCTGCATGGCGCCCGGCTCTCGCTCGGGATCGGACTCGGGGCGACGGCGATCGCGATCGGACTGGGCCTCACCGTCGGGGTCTGCGCCGGCTACTTCGGCGGGTGGACCGAGACGCTTCTGATGCGCTCGACCGACGTCGTGCTCGCGTTCCCCTCCATCTTGCTGGCGGTGGCGATGGCCGCCGTGACGCCCCGACGCAGCGCGTTCGGGATGGCGCTCATCATCGGATTGCTCGGTTGGGCTGCGCCGGCGCGTGTTTTTCGAGGGGAAACCCTCAGCCTTCGGGAGCGGAGTTACCTGGAGGCGGCGCTCAGTATGGGGGCCGGCAAACTCCGGATCCTGCTGCGGCATGTCGTCCCACATCTCGGACCGAGCGCCCTGGTTATGGCCAGCCTGGGGGCCGCATCGGCGATACTTCTGGACGCGGGCCTCTCGTTTCTTGGGATTGGCGTGCCGGCTCCGGCCCCGACGTGGGGCTCCATGCTGGAAGAGGCACGCACCTGGTATTCCCTGGCGCCGTGGCTGGCGTTCTGGCCCGGGCTGCTGGTGGTGCTGACGGTTGCCGCCTTCAACCTGGTGGCCTACGATTTGCAGCGAACGCTGCGGGGAGAGCGGACGGGATGAAGAGGCGAACCCTTCTCGAACGGGGCGCGTGGAGCAGTCTGCTGCTGGTCGCCGGCTGTGGGGGCGACTCATCGCAATCCTCAGGTCCCGGTGGTAGTGACTCGGCCACGCCCGGCGCGTCGGGCGCCGCCCGCCCCACCGGCGGCGGCACGCTGACCGTGGCGACCGCTGACGACATTAAGTCGCTCGACACTGCGGTGGCCTACGACACCTGGTCCACCTCGGTGGTGCATGCGTGCACACGGCGGCTGGTGGATTATAGCCCGGCGGGGGATTTGATCCCAGATCTGGCCGAGAAGTGGGATGTGTCGGCCGACGGCGTCGAGTACCGGTTTCATCTCAAGTCGGGGCAGACCTACGCCGATGGCGCTCAGATCACGGCCGCGCACTTCAAGGCGGCGCTCGACCGCGTGCGGGACCCAAAGGTTGCCTCCCCCGGAGCGAGCTTCTACTCGGGTATCAAGTCGATCACCGCTCCCAGCGCCGCCGAGTTGGTCGTGACCCTGAAGGCGGCGGAGCCGACGTTTCTGAATGTCGTGGGGTTGACCTTTGCCGCGCCGGTCAAGCCCGGTGGGAAGACCGAATGGCCGTCTCCCAGCGGCCCCTACCAGGTCGAGAGCTACGAGCAGGGTGACAAAGTCGTCCTCACGCGCAATCCGTCCCACGAGGCGGCGAGGCAGTGGGTGGAGCGCATCGTCGTTCAATTGAAGGTGGAGGAGGCGCTTCAGCTCACCCGCTTCAAGGGCGGCGAGGTGGATTTGCTGGGCAGTATTCCCGCCGCGGAATGGGCGCGGATCTCCGCGGACCGAAACGCCCTGAAGAATGTCATTCAGGATGCGGTGAACCAGACCTGGTATCTCGGCTTCAACACGGAGAAAAAACCCTGGAAAGACGCACGAGTCCGACGAGCCGCGGGTCTGGCGATCGATCGTGCTCGGCTGAAGCAGTTCGCCGGACCCTCCGAGCCGGCAAGCGGCGTGCTGCCGCCACACGTTCCGGGCGCTAGCCCCGACCGAGCGGTCCCGCAGCCGGATCCCGAAGGAGCGAAAAAACTGCTCGCGGAGGCGGGGTTTCCGACCGGGCTCCCCAAAGCGTCGGGGGGCACGCTCTGGCTGGCGGATAACGAACGATACCGCCGGATCGCGGAAGCCATCCAGAGCGACCTCGCCGGCGTGGGGATCCCCATCGAGCTGAGGGCGGTCACCTTCCGAGAGTACCTCGAGGGCTATCGGAATCAGGCGGATTGCTGGTTCGGAGGCTGGTATCCGGATTATCCGGACGCAGGCAATTTCCTGGAACCGGTGCTCCACAGCCGCGCGATCCCACCGAAGGGCAGCAATGCGGCTCGATATCGCTCCCAAACCGTGGACTCACTGCTCGATACTGCGCATAAGACGCCGGCCGGCGACGACCGAAACAAGATGTATCTGCAGGCGGAGATGTCCATCCTCAACGACGCTCCCTGGATTCCGCTACTCTACGAGGTGGAAGCCCGCTACTTCCGGGAGGGTGTGAGCGGGGTGTCGGTCCACCCAGTGTGGCGGCAAATCCTTACGGGTATCAGCAAGTCCGGTTGACATCGATGGAAGTCCTGAAGCTATGAAGTCACCCGCCGGGGTGAACTGGGGAACGTTGCTGTTCCGGCGGGGCGCCACAGCGCTGGTGACGCTCTGGGGGGTCACGGTTGTCACCTTCTTCATCGTGTACCGGCTCCCGGGAGATCCGGCAGCGCTTCTCGCCGGACCTCGCGCCGATCCTGCGACCATCAGCCAGATTCGCGAGTCGCTCGGTCTCAATCAGCCTCCGCTGCAGCAATATGGGGGATACATCACGCGGCTGGTTCGGGGTGATCTCGGAGTCAGCTACGTTCGGCGGGAACCCGTGAGCCGGCTGATCGCCCAGCGACTGCCGGCGACGCTGGCCCTGGGTCTGACGGCATGGGCGATCTGGCTCGTCCTCGGCTCCGCCATCGGCGTTTGGGCCGCCGCCCGTCCGACGCCGCTGAGGGAGGGAGCGATGCTGGCGTTCTCGGTGATCGGCGTTTCCACGCCCACCTTTTGGGTCGGGATTCTGTTGCTCTACGTCTTCGTCTCGCGTCTGGGGTGGCTGCCGGCGGGGGGAGGCGGCTCCTTCAAGCACATGATCCTCCCGCTGGCGGCGCTGTCGCTGACCGGAGTGGCGTACTATTCCCGTCTGGCGCACGCGTCGCTTCGGGGAACACTCGGGCAGGATTTCATCCGGACGGCGCGAGCCAAAGGGCTGCCGGAGTCGCAGGTCATCCTACGTCACGGCCTCCGGAATGCGCTCCTCCCGCTAGTGACGCTCGCGGGCACGGATCTGGCGTCCCTGCTGAGCGGAGTCGTCTTCACCGAGACGGTGTTCGATTGGAAGGGTATGGGGCTGCTCGCGGTCGAGTCCGTTTCCAATCTCGACATCCCGATGATTCTTGGCGTCGTGCTGATTTCGGCGGTTCTGGTGGTCGCCTCCAATTTGGTGGTGGATCTCGTCTATCCACTTCTCGATCCGCGTATCGAAGTTGCCGATTCCGCAGTCTAAAGGAGTATGGGCAGCGTCTTCCAGTGGTCGGTAACGCGGGTCAAGACGTTTCAGGAGTGCAGGCGGCGGTATTACTACCGCTATCTGCTCGCGCCGCTCTCGCGTACCAGGGATAAGACGCCGGAGTCCGTGCAGGCCGCCAACCTGCAGGATCTGGTGGGTCTCGAAGCCTGGGCCGGACAGCTCGTTCACCAGATGATCGAGGAGACTCTGAACCAATGGCGCTGGGGTCGTGCCTTCACTGAGCAGCAGGCTCTGGCTCGCGCGTCCAAACTGGTTCGGCAGCAGCACCGAGACTCGTGGGCCTACTGCGCCGGCGAGCGGGAGTCTTTTCAGCAGCGACCGGTGCGGCTCGACTACCACTACTACAAGGATCGCGGGCAGCCGAAGGAAGCCATTCGTGCACTGGAGGTCCGGATCCTCACCGCGATTTCGGCCTTCTTTCAGTCGGATCTTGCGGAGTGGCTCAGGGGACTCGACCGCGCTGGCTGGCTTCCCATCGATCGCAACGCTTCGGTGAACCTGGAGGACGGCACTCAGGTGCTGGTGCGGCCCGACCTGGCTTTCCGGGAGGACGGCATCGTTCAGATCATCGATTGGAAGACGGGCCGAGTGGACACCGTGTGGTCGCTCGTCCAGCTCTCCTGCTACGCGCTCTACGCCGCGCAGAAGTGGGAGGTGCGACCGGAGAGAATCCAGCCGCGCATCGTCAGTCTGTATCCGCGATTCGAGGAGATCGACATCGGATGGACGCCGGACGCGATCTCGGCGGTTCGGCTGCGGATCGACGAGACTCGCGAAGAGATGGAAGCTCTTCTGACTCTGGACGAGAACGAGGTGCTGCCTCCGATCGAGCGATTCGAATTGACGAGCGAGTGTCGCGCGTGCCGCTGGTGCGCGTTTCGCGAGATGTGCGAGGGAGCCTGTCGTGTCGCAGAACGAGGATAAAGTCGCAGGCCCCCGAGTTACCCGAGGCGCCCTGCTGAAGTCCGGGGTCGCCGTCGGATTGGCCTCCGTCTCCGGATGTACGGAGATCGTACGGCGCGTCGTTCCGCCCCCGGTCCCGGCTTCAGTTCCGGCCTCGGACGCGAATCCGCGCCTGCTCCGCCTGCTCAACCGCGCCGGTTTCGGGCCGAGACCGGGTGACCTTGAAGCCGCGAGGGAGATGGGTCCCGATGGCTGGCTCGAGGAGCAGCTAGAACCCAGAAACGTGGACGAGGGCTGGGAAGTCTCCCTTCGCCTCGGCAGCCTCGATACGCTCGATCTGGACGCCCAGGACGCGCGGGACTTCGAGATGTCCAACTATCCCGAGGTCGGTCAGGGGCAGGCTGCTGTGGAACTTCAGCAGGCAGCGCTCATCCGAGCCGTCTACAGCCGCCGTCAACTCCACGAGGCGATGGTTCACTTCTGGTCGGACCACTTCAACATCAGTCAGAGAAAGTCGGACTGCACCTGGCTGAAGACCGTCGACGATCGGCTTCTCCGCCCCCACGTGCTGGGCAAGTTCCGGGATCTCGTTGCCGCCTCTGCGAAGAGCCCGGCGATGCTCTATTACCTGGACAACGCCAAGAATCGAAAGCGCGATCCGGATACCGGGTCAGGACCCAACGAGAACTACGCCCGAGAGTTGCTGGAACTTCACACCCTCGGCGTGCATGGCGGATACAGCCTGAAGGACATTCAGGAAGTCGCTCGATGTCTTACCGGCTGGAGCTACCATGACGGTCTCCACTGGCAGGCGGGGCGGTTCAACTTTGAAGCGGATCGACATGAAGCCGGCAGCAAGCGAGTGCTGGGGAAACTGATTCCGGCGGGGGGCCTCGACGAAGGGGAAGAGGTTCTCGACATCGTCTGCAACCATCCCAGCACCGCCCGGTATGTGGCGTGGAAGCTGGTTCGAAGATTTGTGTCGGACCGAGGCAGCCCCGCGCTGGAACGCCGCCTGGCCGCAGTGTTCACTCGAACTGGGGGCGATCTCCGAGCCGTCACTGGAGAACTGTTCCGCAGCGAGGAATTCGGGGATCCCCGGAACCGAAAGTTGAAGCGCCCCTTCGATTTTGTGGCGGGGGCACTCAGGGCGACTGCGGCAAACACCGATTGCCGTAGCTCCCTGCGGTGGCTGGAAGATCTGGGACAGCTCCCGTTCAAGTGGCCCATGCCCGATGGCTACCCGGAGCGAGCGGCCCCGTGGCTTTCCGGGCTTCTGCCGCGGTGGAACTTCGCCCTCAGCCTGGTGCAAGGGGAGATCGCGGGAGCTACGGTGCCGCTGCAGGAACTGGAACGCGGGCTGCGGTGGGACAGTTCCTCTCCTCACGCTCGTGCGGCCGCCACCGCGCGATTGCTCATCGGTGTCGCCCATCCGGACCTCACCAGCAGTCTGGCTCTTGGCCCCTGTATCCGACCGAATGGGCTACGAGAGGCCCTCTGCCTCACGCTGGCATCGCCGCAGTTTCAAGGAAGATAGTGTGTCGATGGCCAGTCAGTCCAATCTCGGCCGCTCGGCCCTCCGCCAGACCGTGTTGTCTCCCGGCGGATCCCACCGCGGAATCCTGGTTTACGTCTTCCTCCGTGGGGGAATGGATGGTCTGCACTCGGTTCCGCCGCACGGAGACCCCGGCCTGTACGAGGGACGCCCGACTCTGGCCATAGCCAACCCCGGCAAGTCGGGGGGCGCCCTGGATCTGGATGGCAGGTTCGGACTGCACCCGGACCTGAAGCCGCTGCTGGAGTTCTATCAGTCGAAGTCTCTGGCGATCGTCCACGCGGCAGGAAGTCCGGACAAGACTCTCTCCCACTTCGAGGCGATGCAGACCGCCGAACGGGGAGTTTACGACGGGAACGACGTCGCGACCGGCTGGATTGCGCGTCACCTGATCTCTTCGCCGCTGGATCAGCCCAGCGCCCTTCGAGCTGTGGCGATCGGTGAGATGCTGCCCAAGTCGATGGATGGCGCGATCGGCGCTGCAGCGTTTCGCTCGGTCTCGGAGTACCGACTTCGAACTCCGGCCGGGTGGAGCCCGGGCTTTGCCTCGGCCCTCACCCGACTTTACACGCGGGAGGGCGGTGAGCTCGGCGCGATGGGCCGCGAAACGCTCAAGCTGGCCGCCGACCTCGAAAAGCTCTCGGCTCAGACGTACCAGCCGGCCGGAGGCGCCCGCTACCCCGCCACTGGTTTCGGAGACGGACTCAAGGAGACCGCGCGTCTCATCAAGGCGGACCTGGGGCTGGAGATCGCGCAGGTGGACCTCGGAGGCTGGGACGCGCATGCTGCACAGGTCCCGCTGATGAACCTCTTGATGACGGATCTGGCCGGCTCGCTCCAGGCATTCTTTCAGGATCTCGGGGATCGCGCTGAGTCAGTCACTCTGGTGGCCATGTCCGAATTCGGGCGGCGCGTCCACGAAAACGCCGTGGCGGGCACGGATCATGGCCGGGCCACCGCGATGCTTCTCTTGGGAGCGGGCGTTCGGGGCGGGAAGGTGTACGGCAAGTGGCCGGGGCTTCGGCGCAGCGAGCTCGATCGGGACGGCAACGTCCGGGTGACCACCGACTATCGGGACGTGCTATCTGAACTGGTCCGGGAGCGGCTTGGTAATCCGAACAGCGACCGGGTGTTTCCCAACTACACCGCGAACCCAGTTGGTCTGTTTGCCGGCTGATCGACGGATGAGCCCACCCGCCGAGCCGATCCCCGTCGCCAACAGAGGATTTGGGGGTGGGGCGCGCCTAACTCCCTCCGGAAACCAGCGATTAGCCCGGACTCCGAGGAGCCGGCGCCTGGGGAGCGATCCGATGCGCAGCCTGCTAGTACTTTTGGGCCTATTGGCCCTCGCGAGCGTGATGATGGAGCGGCCCGTGGATGCGGTGCAGGCGACACCGGCCGGTCCGGCCATTCGTACCAACAAAGAGGGGAACGACTTCTCGCCCCCCGCCACCCGAGAGGCGTGGCTGCTACGGCGAGGCGCCGTTCGGCGACGGATCCTCACTGCTTGTGGCCTGAACCCAATGCCCGCCCGCACCCCGCTCCGGCCCCAGGTATACGGGCTGGAGGAGCGCGACGGCTACACGGTCGAGAAGGTGGTGCTGGAGACCCTGCCCGGTTTCTATGTCAGCGGCAATCTCTATCGTCCTAAGAACGCGTCTGGGCCGGCCCCCGGCATCCTGAACCCGCACGGCCACTGGCAAGAAGGGCGTTTCAACGCCGATGTGCAGGCGCGATGCGCCGCCCAGGCGAGGATGGGCGCGGTTGCTTTTCAGTGGGACATGGTGGGCTACGCCGACTCCAAGGCGTTTGGTCACAGTTTTGCGGATGACGAACTGACTGCTCTCGGCCTGAACCTTCCCGGACTTCAGCTCTGGAACAGCATTCGCGTGTTGGACTGGTTCTCCGAACTGCAGGGCGTGGATCGAACCAGGATCGCCTGCACGGGGGAAAGTGGCGGCGGTACCCAGACTTTCTTGCTCTGTGCGATCGACGATCGGATTGCCGTGGCGGCGCCGGTATGTATGGTCTCCCACCACTTCCAGGGCGGCTCGCAGTGCGAGAACGCTCCACACCTGAGGGTAGGCGCCGACAACGTGGAGTTCGCCGCCGTCTTCGCTCCCAAACCGCAGATCCTGATCGGCGCCACCGGAGACTGGACCAGTCAGATTCAACAGAAGGGCGTTCCCGAGCTCAAAGCCGTGTACCGGCTGTTCGATGCGGAGGATCGTCTTGAAGCCGTCGTCCACGATGCCGGTCACAACTACAATCAGCAGAGCCGCGAGTCCGTTTACGCCTTCTTCCGAAAGCATCTGTGGGGAGAGAAGGAGCCCGGTCGCGTCCGCGAACGGGAGTTCAAGGCCGAAACCCCCGAGGCGCTGACGACCTGGGATGACTTCCATCCGCGTCCGCCGGATGCCGCGACGCCGGAGCAGTTGAAGGCCTACCTTCGGACCGTGGTTGAAAAGCAGGTCAGTTTGTGGAAGCCGGAGTTGCCCGAGCAATGGGGCGCCAACCGAGGCTTTCTCAAGGATGCACTCGAGACGATCCTGGCAGTGGAGCCGGTTCCTGGCGGCACGCTCCACTCGGAGTCATCGGAGGGGCTGCGAGTGGTGGACAAGGAGAACTACCGCTCCGAAACCGTGACGCTGGCGCCTCGAAAGGGAATGCCCGGCACGCGACTCACGTGGCTCACGCAGGCAAAGAAGCTCCAGCCGAATTCGGTGACAGTGCTGGTGCATCCAAGGGGGTCCTCCGCCCTTCTGGCTCCCAACGGCTCACCCGGCCCGCTTGTGGCGATGCTTCTGAAGAACAACCATGGCGTTGCGATTCTGGAGCCGTTCATGGCCGGCGCGAACGAGCAGATTGCCGCTCGACACGCCGCCCAGTACTTCACGTGCTACAACCGTACGACCCTCTCGCTCCGCGCGCAGGGAATCATCGACGCCGCCGCCTTTGGGCGGCGCGTGGGGACCAAGGTCAACCTCATCGGCTTCGAGGACGCTGGAGCGTGGGTGCTCCTCGCGCGGCCGTTCGCCGGCGAGATTCGGCGGACTGCGGTCGACGGCCGGTGGGAATGGCCACGCGCGCTCCCGGCCTCGAACCCCAATTACTTCCCGTCCGTGCACCGGTACGGCGGGCTGAAGGCATTTGCCGCGCTCGCCGCGCCGGAACCACTCCTGGTGTTCAACCAGGACCGCGGCATGGATACGTCGTGGCTGACAGCGGCCTACGGCGCCGGTGAAATGATCGGGCTGAGGGTGGATCCGGGTCCGATCTCGGATCGCAGCCTGGTGGCCTGGATCGATTGAGCCGTGCTGAGCGGCTAACGGGGCGGGCCTCGGAGATCGCGGCCCGCTCCACGGTGGGGCCGAAGGTCGGCCTCTGGATGCTGGCGACCGGCCACGCGGTTACGGACAGCTACAGCCAGAGCCTCCTCTGGCCGATGTATCCCCTCATCGCCCGGCAGTTGAGACTCGATCTGGCCCAGGTGGCGGGTCTGACGACGGTGATGGGACTGTCCGCGTCGCTGGCGCAGCCGCTGCTGGGCTGGCTCTCGGACCGCTATCCCCGAATCTGCATGGTCGCGCTGGGTCCGGCACTCGCGGCGCTGATGATCGGCTTCCTGGGAGTCGCGAAAGACTTCGCTTCTCTCGCGGTCATCGTCTTTCTGGCCGGAATCGGGATTGGCGCGTTCCATCCCCAGGGCGCCATGCTGGCCCGACAGAGCGGTCGGGGCAGTGGGCTGGCGATGAGCGCCTTCACGGTGGGAGGCAACATCGGATATGGCCTGGCGCCGCTTCTCTCCGGGGTTTACCTGAAGCTGTTTGGCCTCGAGCGGTTCTACTTTGCGGCGCTTCCAGCCTATGTCTTTTGCGCTGGCATGATCTGGGTCTTCCGGCGAGTGGACTGCTGGGAGAGCGTGAGACGACCGAAGACGAGTTCGGTCGACCTTTCCGGCCAGAACTGGCCCGCTCTTTGTGCACTCACTGGAACAGTTGTCGTTCGAACCACCGTCCAAGTAGGGATGACGACCTTTCTGCCGTTTCTGGTGGAACAGCGATTCCCGCGGGAAGTGTGGGCAGACGTGAGAGGTCAGGCGGTCAGTGCATTTCTCCTGGCGAGCGCGGTGGCGGGTCCGCTCGGGGGGATGCTTGCGGACCGATTCGGCAGACGGCGGCTCATGATGTGGTCGTTTCTGCTGGCGCCGGCTCCACTATTACTGGGATTGCAGCAAAGCGGTTACGGATTGCTCGCGCTGCTCGCCGTGGGAGCGTTCTTGCTGATGCTGCCGCACCCCATCAACGTGGTGATGGCGCAGGAGTTTATGCCGCGCAGCGCAGGAATCGCGGCGAGCATGATCACGGGGTTGGCGGCTGGACTGGCGGTGCTGTTCGCGTGGCCGTTGGGCGCGGTGGCGGAGCGCACTTCCATTCCAGACACGCTGTTCTGGCTCTCGCTCCTGCCGGTGCTGGGAGTCGTGTTGGTGGCGCCGATACCGGAGCGAGCGACCTGAGGGTTGCTCCGAGGTCCGCGGCCACGTGCGTTATAGAGCCGGAGGGAGCGGGGGCCTATGTCTCGTAGTGGCGACGAACTCGCCATAGAGAGTCTGATCGCCGATGTTCGCGATGGCACCGCGTCTTACGACGAGGTGAAGCAGCGCTACGCCGAGTTGACGGATCACATCCGGCGCCGCTACGAGCGGGAGATCACGGCGCTCTCCCTGGATGTCGTGCAGAGTCGGGAGATGAAGGTCGGCGCGGGCCCCCTCGACTCGCAGCTCACGTTCGACGCGTTCCACCGGCTGATGGATCACACGCTTCAATCCGGAGGCTGTCGCACGCACGTGTGGTCGGGCGATGGCGTGATGGCGGTGTTCCGCCAGCCGGATGACGCCGTGGCGGTGGCGCAGAGCATTCTGGCTGCGCTCCCCGACTTCAACGAGTTCTACAATCGGCTCAACCAGCCGTTTCGTGTCCGAATCGGAATTCACTGCGGAACCATCCTGCCGGGTGACGATCCGGGCCGCATCTCCAGCCCGACGTTCGATACCGCCGGCCATTTGCAGAAGTCCGCGCAGCCCGACCAGATCCTCATCAGCGACTCTGTGCAGGCGCGGCTGACGACGAGCCAGCCGCTGTTTGCTCCGGTTTCCGGGGTTCGAGTGGGCGGGTGCGCCTGTTTCGCCCATCCCTGCGCTCTCGGCGTGGATGACCTCACTCTGCCGCCCGTCGAACATGCCGAGATCACGCGCCAGCTATCGGTGGCCGCGCCCCCAGTTGTGGAGTCAGCGCGGTCAGGCCCGGCTTGGGAGCTGAGATTCATCGCCGTGGCGGCGGTGATCGCGGTGCTGCTCCTGGTTTCCGTCGGAGTCTTCTGGGTGGCCCGGCAGTTGGCTCCGTCCGGCGACACCGGGCCGATCGGTGGCTTGTCGAGGGTGGGGGGCTCAGTGTTCGGAGGAGTCTCTCCGACACCGGCGCCTCAACGCCCCGGCCCGGCCGCAGAACCTCAACCCACTCGACCCGCGGATGCCCCGCCGGCGGGTGCTCCACCCACTCCACCCACACGGCCCCGGTGGGAGCCGACGCCTGCCAGGGGCCTCTGGGAGTCGCCGGCCGTGCGGGCGGGGGTTCCGGTCGCACTCCGGCCGTCCGCGCCCGAGCTCACGTGGATCCTCTCGGTGAGATCTCCTTCATCCGTTCAGGAGGAGTCCGTCGGACGGCAAGACGCGGACGAAGTTGCAGGAGCCCTCCGGCTCGCAACCCGAGCGCCCGCGGCGCAGGCGGTGGCGGTCGCGGAGGCGTTGGCTGATCGAGCCGGCGTGAAACAGCAGTTCGTGCGACTGCAGCAGTCGGTGATCCGAGGTCAGGAGACCGTCTATCTCGTCTTGTCGGGAGCTGATGAGGTCACTCCCAACGGCTGGGCATTCCTCTGCGACGGATGGAAGGACGATGCCGAGTCGGCTCGCATCACCCTCGGAGAGTTGATGTCATGGATCGGCGCACTGCGGGCCCAGACGGTGATCCTGGTGCTCGACACGCCCCGTGCCTCGCTGGTTTCGCCGCCGATCACCACCGACACCGGGCGGCAACTGCTCGTGGTGGCCCGGAACTCGATCAGTTCCCAGCCCGGTCTCCTCTCTCGGGCGATCTCGCGCGCCCTGCTTGGGCCGGCCGACTTGAACCGGGACGGGATCATCACCACCCAGGAACTGCTTGGTTACCTGAAGTCCGCCGGAGACACTGGTGGCCAGCCTCAGGTTCGGACCGGCTTTGGTGGCTATCTTCCAAATTTGATCCTATACAGTCCTCGCCCACGGTAGTCTGGCGGAAGCGGAGACTAAACGCGGCGCCTCGCGTTCACCCGGTCCCCCACACGATCTCGAATCCGCTCCGGCACCAGGTGCTTCACGCGATCCCAGCCGCCGAACATCCCCGCTTCCTTCACCATGGAGCTCGACACCTCGAGGTTCTCGGCCCGAGGCGGCACCCATACGGTCTGCATCTCGGGGGCTAACAGCGCGTTGGTCTTCCACAGGCGAACCTCGACGGTGTAGTCCTCGGCCCGCCCGAGACCTCGCACCACTCGCCCCGCCTGCACGGCCCGTGCATAGTCGACGGTAAGTCCGCCCCACACGGCAACCTTGATCCCGGGAGGCAGGCACTCTCGAATCAGATCCACGCGCTCATCCGGAGTGAAAAGTGCTGTGGCGTCCTTCGCCGGATTGCGTGCGATCACCACATGAACTTCGTCGAACATCTCTGCGCATGTCGCCGCGATGTCCATGTGGCTCACGGTGAGGGGATCGAAGCTGCCGGGAAACACCGCACGGCGGGGGTCCACCGGTGCGACGGCCGGATAGCAGAGGCCCTCGACGGGCAGTATGGTGTTCGGAAACCCGCTGCGTACTTCCGAGGCAATCTCCTGAGCGTCTTCGAGCGGACCGATGTGGGTCAGGTAGAGTGCACCCACCTCCGCTGCGGAGGCCACCTCCGCGACCCCGCCAGGTTCGGAGTGGCCGGTGACTCTCGCCCACTCGCGATTCCGCGTGCTGAAGGTGCACTCGTGGATCAGCACGTCAACACCCCGCACGAATTCGGTGTAATCGCCCGGCGCCGTTGTATCCGTCACCCAACCCACGCTCGTGCCGTCCGGAAACGTGAGGCGATACGCAAACACCGGTGCAGAGTGGGGGACCCCGAGAGTCTGCACTCGGACGTCGCCAACGCGGAACTCGTTCGGCGCCGGCTGGAACCGAAACGGAAAGTCGAGCGGGAACAAACCGTGCTCCGGACCCCACAGTTCGGTGAACTTCGGCCCATCCGAGGGACCGTACACGGTGACCTCGGGTGCGGAGCGGCCATGAAACATCCCGGCCGGGATCGAGAAGAGTCCGATGCTGTGATCGAGGTGAAAGTGGGACATCAACACGGTGAGGGGA
Organism: Actinomycetota bacterium; assembly: GCA_005798285.1. GTDB lineage: Bacteria > Armatimonadota > SYMT01 > SYMT01 > SYMT01 > F1-80-MAGs030. Next base: position 1,604 of record SYKE01000011.1, on the reverse strand, counting down.
CCTTCGCCGTGAAGTTCCCTCAGCCGGAATGTGTTGGTGCCCGCATCCAGGAGCAGCCCGTGATCGGGGAAGTAAACCGAACTCGTGTGTCGGAGGGGCGTCGGAGTAGAGCCGCCCGTCCCCAAGAATATGAACCGCATCGGCCGCTCCGATCCTCTCAGGCGCTGCGCTGCGCCCATAGGTTCGATCCTGCCCAAACGGCCGCCTCCACCGAGACTAGCCGTAAGGCCCGTGGGGGAGAAATCCGAGCAGGCGACGGAGCCGAGGATCCGCGTCTCGGTAGCAGTGCTCGGGCATCTGATAGTTCATGAACGGGTAATACTTGTGCCCGACCAGTCGACGGGCGTAGCTGATCTGCGCCATGTATCGGGTGCGGTCACTCACATTCGGCGCTCCGCGATGCCACACCTGATTGTTGAACATGGTCACCGATCCGGCAGGGCCGCAGGTCGTGACGATCCGGTCCTCCCACTCGGTTCCCTCCATGCTCCGCGGACAGGGCTTTCCGAACAGGTGGGAGCACGGGATGACCTGCATCGGACCGTAGTCCGCCGTGGGAGCATCGGTGAGGATGTAGTTGGCGGTGAAGAGAAGCACGGGCAGCCGGATATTGGTGGGCGCCTCCCCATCGGTGACCAGGAAGTGCGGAGGGTCGTCCTGATGCCAGCCGATGATGCCGCCACCGTTGATGTGAGATCGGAAGCTATTGTTGTGAATGACGTGACAGGGGCCGTCGATCAGCGCCTCGGCAAAGCTCACGATCGGCTCCACATCGAACAGTCGCAGATTCGCGGCGCTCCGCTCGAACAGCCGTTCACAGAGATCGAGAGCCGGGTTGCATTTGCCGTACTCAGGAATGAGCGAGTCGAGATCTGCCCGCAGCTCGGCGCACCAATCCGGCGGCAGCACTCTGGGAATGAACAGGTACCCGTCCCGATGAAACTGCTCAACCCACTCACTGATCTGTTCGGCATCGACCTGCGTGCCCGCCAGATACTCTCCACTCATCCCTCATCCCCCGCAGTCGTATCGCGCGCTCCCCCGGCAGCCGAGCCTCGGCCCAGGCCCTGACCGGGTTACCCTTGACACCGCGGCGGGCGAGGTGTTGCACGGGTCTGCCATCGCGGTACCTCCACCCAGGCGGAGTCGTCCGGGAAAGAGACCTGATATAAGTCTGAGGCCAGGTTTGCACGCTGGCTTCGTCCCATCCTCCGGGCGCCTGGATCCGATCGGTGAAGCGTTGGAAAGAGAGTTGCGAGCGATGTCGTGGGAAATCCCTGTGGTGGGAGTGATCATGGGCTCAAAGTCCGATTGGGAGACCATGCGGCATGCGGTCGAGACGCTGTGTGCGCTGGGGATCCCTCACGAGACCCGGATCGTCTCCGCGCATCGAACGCCGGACCTCCTGTTCGAGTACGCCGCTTCCGCACGCGCGAGGGGGATCAAGGTCCTCATCGCGGGAGCGGGTGGAGCTGCGCACCTTCCCGGCATGGCGGCGGCCAAGACGGACCTGCCGGTGCTGGGGGTTCCCGTCGAGTCGCACGCGTTAAAAGGAATGGACAGCTTGCTGTCCATCGTGCAGATGCCCGCGGGCATTCCCGTGG